>JBFKXV010000101.1:0-7591 GCA_041637935.1 Burkholderiales bacterium
ACGACATCAAGGAAGAACAGCGGGATGCCCTGTACCAGAGGCCGCGCGGCGCATTGGTTGCACGTGCCGAACTTTACAGCCTCGCCGCAATCGGCGGTCTGATCCCGGCGTTAATTAGACACCTGCGGGCTCCCGTTGTTGAGTCGGGCTTGTCCAGTCGCCTCGGTTTCGCATTGACGATGGTGGTGCGCGCACCAATGATGTTGATGATGTACCTGATCGGTGCGCCGCGTCGCCTGCTTGCCCGGCGTGCCGGACGTAATGAAGTACCCCGAGGCGAAACAGAATCAACCTGATTTGTCACCGCACGCGACCGGTTCGAAGCCGGAGTAAAGGGAACCCGGTTTCAACCGTTGTGCCCGAAATGGCGTCCGCTAGTATCTAGGGCCTGTTAACACATATTTTATCGACGCGTTGCTCCCCAAAATGGGGCCAGGCAAGGCGAGAGGAGCGTAGTTTGGTTATTCCAAATGAGCGACGAGCAACACGGCATGGCCCGATTTTGGGGGCAACCCGAAGGGCCGGGGCCGCTTTGGCGCGATACGGCGTTGCACCTCGCTTATGTGGATTAACCACACCGCGCTCGCTGCGCCTTGTCTCGCGCCAAATCGTCCACCGGCGCGTCGATAAAATATGTGTTAACAGGCCCTAGTAACGCGCTCGTCGACCGCGGCGGCGTTGCGATCGAGCCGGTGATGCCTTACGAATCCACGTCCCCTGACAATCAAACCAGGAGAGAGTTATGAAGTTCTTGACCCAAGCCGTAATGATCGCTGTATTGATGGCGGCTGGCGCCACGGCTGCGTTCGCCAGAACGCCCGCACCAAGCGATGCGGAGGTCTATATTATTTCGCCACAAGACGGTGACACGGTGACCAGTCCGGTGACAATACGATTCGGGCTCAGAGGCATGGGGGTCGCGCCGGCCGGCGTGGACAAACCCGATACCGGACACCATCATCTGCTGATCGATACCGCCCCGCCTGCACTCGATCTACCAATCCCGGCCGATGACAATCACAAACATTTTGGTGGCGGCCAAACCGAGACCAGCATCGAGCTGGCGCCGGGAAAACATACGCTGCAACTGATCATGGGTGACAAGTTGCATATTCCGCACGAACCGCCGGTGATGTCGCGCAAAATCACCATTACTGTGAAGTAGCCAAACAGCAAGAAACGGAGCGAATCGCGGCTAGCGCTTTGACTGGCCCGGTACGCTGAGCGGCGGGCGCACTGTCTGAGATGGCGCCTTCCCAATTGTAAATACACACTCGCGTTGTTGACGGCTCGTCGCTGTCCACTTTGCCTCGTAATCGGCGATTACGTCGCCGATCGCCAGCGTGGGCTGCTCATACTGCCGGCGTGCGCGATGGTAGACTTTGCTACCGCTAAATCACTATCAGGCACGCGAACAAGGGACTTAAGATGGACAAGACAATCGACTACTACTTTTCACCGATGTCGCCGTGGAGCTACCTCGGCCACGAACGGCTGGGGAACATTGCGCGCAAGAATTTCGCCAAGATCAACATCAAACCGGTCGACTTCACGAAGATTTTTCCGGCATCGGGCGGCTTGCCGCTAGCCAAGCGTGCACCTCAGCGTCTGAAGTACCGTCTGGTCGAGTTGGCGCGCTGGCAAAAGCATCTTGGCGTTCCACTCACAATTGAGCCGAAGTACTTCCCATATGATGCATCGATTGCGTCATTGCTCATCGTCGCGGCGGTTGACGAACTGGGCGAAAAACTTGCGATGTTGATCACTTCAGCGATATTCAAAGGCTGCTGGATCGAAGAGCGCAACATGGCCGAACCGGAAGAACTGTTCGCAATCGTAAAAGCCCAGGGCCTCGATGCAGTGTCGCTGCTGGAAACGGCGCGCTCCAAGGAAAACCTTGCCCGCTACGAGGCGCTCACTGAACAAGCAATGCAGCACGATGTGTTCGGCGCCCCCACCTACGTCTACAACGGCGAGCTGTTCTGGGGGCAGGACCGGCTTGATTTTCTGGACCGTGCGCTCGAGGCGGACGCCCGGGAACCAGCCGCATGATCAAGTTGACCTTCTGCCTGCGTCGGCGCCCCGATCTGACGCGGGAGGAGTTTCAACGGTACTGGCGAACGACTCACGCCGCCCTCGTCGCCAAGCGGGCAGAATTGCTCGGCATCCGCCGCTACGTCCAGCTCCATACCGCCGACCTGCCCGGCCTGCACAAGTCACTGCAAAGCCGCAACGGCGGAGCGCCGCAGCCCTATGACGGGGTCGCCGAACTGTGGTTTGACTGTCTCGAAGATTTTGTTGACGGCGGCCCGGAAAAAATGCAGGCAAGTGCCGAATTGCTGGCCGACGAGCGCAACTTCATCGACCTGGCGAACTCGCCAATGTGGCTCGGCGAGGAAAACGTCGTCGTCAATTGATTCTGCGCTCTTGAGGCGCACTCAGTCGCTCTGAGGTCATGGGCGGCGATGCGCCCAGCGCTTGTCATGGTCTGACGGGACGGAGAATCAACTTTCGGTGTTTCGGACGCTGGCGGTGTAGCCCGCTTGCGCCAGCGCATCGAGGATCTGTTGAATATGCTCTGGGCCTCTGGTTCGCATCACGAACTCAACCTGCGCGCTGTGCACCGGCAGCGTGGTGAACGCCCGGTGATGATGCACTTCGTCGATATTGGCATTCACCTCGCCGAGCACTCGCGTGACTTGCGCAAGCGATCCCGGAAGGTCGCGCATTTGCACGATCAGGCGAGTCAAACGGCCTGCCCGCACCATGCCGCGCTCGATGATATCGGTCAGCGTCAAAGGGTCGATATTTCCGCCGCACAGCACCAGCCCGATCTTCTTGTTGGCAAACCTTTCGCGATGCTTGAGTACAGCAGCCAGCGCGACGGCACCGGCGCCTTCGACCACGGTCTTCTCGACCTCGAGCAGCAACAACATCGCTTCCCCGATATCGCCCTCGTCAACCAGAACAATGTCGTCGACCAACTGGCGCACCAACTCGAGGGTGATTGCACCGGGAACCTTGACAGCAATACCATCGGCAATCGTGTTTTCGCCGAAATGCGGCGCCGTGCCCCGCAACGCGCAGTACATCGAGGGAAAGCGTAGCGTTTCAGCGCCCACAACCTGTATATCCGGATTGATCGCTTTCGCCGCCACCGCCATACCGGAAATCAATCCGCCACCGCCGATCGGCACTACCAACACGTCGAGATCAGGCGAGGCGGCCAGCATCTCCAATGCAATGGTGCCCTGCCCGGCGATCACTGCCGGATCATCGTACGGGTGGATGAACGTCAATCCACGCTCGCGGACCAGGCTGGTCGCATACTCCCGGGCCGCATCGAAGTTCTCGCCATGCAGTAACACTTCGGCACCAAAGTTACGTGTGTGCACCACTTTCACGTGTGGCGCGAAACGCGGCATCACGATCACCGCCGGCACGCCGAGCCGTTGCGCATGATAGGCAACGCCTTGCGCATGATTTCCGGCCGATACCGCGATGACTCCACGCGTCCTTGAAGCGGCATCCATCGCCAACAAACGATTGAGCGCACCGCGTTCCTTGAATGAGGCAGTAAACTGCTGATTCTCGAACTTCAGGTACAACTGCGCACCGGCAATTCCGGACAGCGTACGCGAGTGCAGGCATGGAGTCTGGACAATATCTCCGGCAATCGCTCGCGCCGCGGCGCGGATCTCTTTCAGGCCAACTGACATATTTGCGTGTAGCCAACAGTTGCACAACTTTAGCACGCGCATGCGGCTTGTCTGGCTCCATGGTGCCAATGCCGGTACGCCACAGCACCGGTCGATAACAGAACCGGTAAACCACAGTAACGACGCCTTCCGGATAGAATCGCGGTTATGAACAAGAAGGTCGTACACCGGATTCTAAAGGGCGCCGTACAGGTTGAACCGGCGGAAGTCGCCGCCACGCTCTGGTCGTTCGCTTATTTCTTCTGCCTGCTGTGCGGCTACTACATTATCCGGCCAGTGCGCAATGAAATGGGCGTACAGGTCGGCGTTGAGCACTTGCAGTGGCTATTCACCGGAACCTTCTTCGCCATGCTCGCGGTAATTCCCGTGTTCGGCTGGCTTTCTTCGCGGTTTCAGAGACGGCAGTTCCTGGTGGCAGCTTATCTGTTTTTTGCCGCCAACCTGATGGTGTTTTACGCGCTATTCAAGATTGAAGCCATGCCACTGGAAACTGCCGGCGCTTTCTTTATCTGGCTCAGCGTTTTCAATCTTTTCGTGGTCTCCGTTTTTTGGAGTTTCATGGCGGACTTGTTCACCAATACACAGGCGCGCCGACTGTACGGATTCATTGCCGCCGGCGGCAGTACCGGCGCCATCGCCGGGTCGCTGATAGCGAAGGAACTGGCGGCATTGCTGGGAGCAGCAGAACTACTGCCCATTGCGACTTGCTTCCTGCTGGCTGCGGTGCTGTGCATATTACGTCTGTCAAACTGGGCCAGACAGGAAACACCGGCCGACACCAGCGCCGCCGCCCAGACCGGGCAGCCGATCGGCGGCAGTATCTTTGGCGGCATCACCCTATTGCTGCGCTCGGACTATCTGCTTGGCATTGCCTTGTACGTCGTCCTTTTCACGCTGTTGTCGACTTTCCTGTACTTTCAACAAATCCATATTGTGTCAGACGCCATTTCCGATTCGGATCAACGGGTCGGTTTGTTCGCTCTAATCGATCTCATTGTCAATGCCCTGACGGTACTCGGGCAGTTACTCATGTTGAAGCGTATTGTCGGCCGCTTCGGGCTCACCGTCGCGCTGGTACTGCTGCCGGCAATCGCCGCGATCGGTTTCTTGACGCTTGGACTGTTCCCGACGCTTGCCGTGCTCATCGTGTTCGGGACCATCGGTCGCGCAGGCGAATACGCGATCAGCAAACCAGCTCGCGACATTCTGTTCACCGTCGTTTCCCGCGAGGAGAAGTACAAGGTCAAGAATTTTCTCGACACTGCGGTTATGCGCGGCAGTGGCGCAGTGTCGGGTTGGTTGGTCGAGGGACTGCGGCTCCTCGGTGCAGGCGTAACCGGACTCTCGTTCATCGCTGTGCCGATTGCGGTTCTATGGACCACCACAGCGTATCTGCTCGGCCAGCGTCAAGAGCAGTTGCGTGCCGCCTTAAACGCGAAAAGGATCTACCCTTTCAATGACACCGGACCACAAACGCCGATTAGCACTGAACACGGTGGCGGCGCTGAGCCTGTCACCAATCCTTACGCCGGCCCGCGCTGAACCGCCGGGCAAAACGCAGATGCTGCGGCGGCCAATCCACGCCTCCGGCGAGCAGTTGCCGGTGATCGGGTTAGGGACCTACCAATCGTTCGCCGTCGGCAGGTCGCAACGCGACCGTGAGCCACTGCGCGACGTGCTTCGGGAATTCGTCCGCCGCGGCGGCAGCGTCATTGACAGCTCACCGATGTACGGCAGTTCCGAGGGCGTTGTCGGTGATCTGTCCGAGGAATTGGCGTTGCGATCGCAGTTGTTCATGGCGACCAAAGTGTGGACTTCCGGACAGAGCCGGGGCATTGATCAAATGAACGACTCGTTTCGCGAGATGCGTGTGAGCGTCATGGATTTGATGCAAATTCATAATCTGGTGGACTGGCGCACCCATGCGAAAACGCTCGAGGATTGGAAACAACAAGGCAAGATTCGTTACACGGGGGTGACGCACTACCACTCAGGCGCCTTCGCAAACCTGGAAAGCATCATGAAAATGCGGCGCTTCGATTTCGCGCAATTCAATTATTCGATCGTGGAGCGCGCAGCTGAACAGAGATTGTTACCGGCGGCACTTGAAAGCGGCACCGCAGTCATCATAAATCGTCCTTTCGCTGCGGGAGGATTGTTCTCACGCGTGCGCGGCGTTGCACTGCCACAGTGGGCCGAAGAAATCGATTGCAGATCCTGGGCGCAGTTTTTTCTGAAGTACGTCGTTTCTCATCCCGCAGTAACCTGCGCGATTCCTGCCACCAGTAAACCGAAACACCTGGTCGACAACATGGGCGCAGGATACGGAAGGCTCCCGGACGAAGCAACTCGCACGCGCATGCGCGCGGTGATCGATTCACTCTAAGTATTGGCTCGCTCTAGAATTGGCTCGCTTTAAAACTGACCCGCTTAAGAACTGGCTCACTTTAGAACCGGCTCAGTTTTGGACTGACTCGCTTCGAACCGGATCGCGTTGAGCCAAATCACCTTGAGCGAACGCAATTTGAGCTTACGCGCCCTGATCACGTCTTCCGTGAGCCGGTGTAACGTGATAACGCTGTAATAAACAGCCTTCCGGCTAGCGCCGACAACGCGACCCGCTAACGGCGTTTCAGCCGATCAGCCCTCTCTGGGCGAGATTGTGCATCAGATCGCCTACACCGTAGGTCCATGGCGTGACCTTGTGACAGTGATTGACCCGGTTGACCAGCGTGCCAAGTTGGCGCGCACTGATCGACACGATGTCGCCGATTTTGTGCGTAAAACCCGCGCCTTTTTCGTCACGATCCTGGACCGGAGCAAACTGCGTCCCGAGGAACAGCATCATCCCGTCGGGATACTGGTGACTGCGATTGAGCGCTTGTGCAACCAGATCGAGCGGGTCGCGGCTGATCACCGACAGATCACTGACGCCGCTTACACTAAAGCCATCCTGGCCGGTGATGCGGACCTCGATGCGGGTACGCCGCATATCCTTGACCGAATAGTTTTCATCAAACAAGCGAATGAACGGACCGATGGAACAACTGGCGTTGTTGTCTTTGGCCTTGCCTAGTAACAACGCGCTGCGGCCCTCCAAATCACGCAGGTTGACATCGTTGCCAAGCGTCACGCCAACAACTGTCCCGGCCCGATTAACGGCGAGCACCACTTCCGGCTCCGGATTGTTCCACGAGGAGTCGGAGCGAACTCCGATTTCCGCCCCAACACCGACCGCCGAGAGCGGTTGTGCCTTGTTGAACACCTCGGCATCGGGACCGATTCCAACCTCGAGATAGGGCGACCAGAGATCGCGCTTGATGAGCGATTCCTTCAACCGCATTGCTTCCGGCGAACCGGGCTTGACGCTGCGAATTCCAGCGCCGATTTCATCACCGATGGCTTTGCGTATCGATTCGGCTTTGTCGGCATCGCCGCGCGCATGCTCCTCGATGACGCGTTCCACCATGCTCGAAACGAAAGTCACGCCACACGCGCGCACCGCCTGAAGATCACACGGCGCGAGCAGGTACGGCTTCAGCGCCTGGCGCTGATCGGCGTGACTGTTTTCAATTGCAGCGGCGACATCGGCAACGGGTTTGGCCCAGCCGCGGGCGATAGCATCGCGAACCAGCCGTACCGGATTTGCAACATTGAGCAGCGCACTGGAGGTCGGCGCCACGGCAGACAAATCGTACAAACTGCCCTCGCGCAACGCCACCGGGCTCGGGCCGGCGGGCTGGCCGGGTAGCCATGCGCGCCCGATTAGCGTCGCCGATTCCTTGTCCTGAGGAAGAACGATAGACGTCGATAACTTCATGGCGTGATCCTAAGTAGTGCGATCCATAGCGGTTTGATCTTTACCGGTTTGA
>JBFKXV010000102.1:0-7585 GCA_041637935.1 Burkholderiales bacterium
AATCTGGTATGCCGCGCCGAAAGAGCCCTATCCAGCTGTAATAACGGCGTTTTATCGACAAACTGAAGGGCTTGGCGTATGCACGAATGGTTTTTTTGTCATACGCCAGTTTGGCGCGTTGCTCTGCAGATCGCGCGACACCGCGCGCTGGCATGCGTCTCAATTAGTTGAATTTGGGCCCGTTTTGGCTTTTGCTGCAGCGTATCGCCTCTTTCCGGACTGGCCGCTGTCCTAACTGGCGGCTACCTGAACTGGCGGCTGCCCGGGCCAGTGGCGGTTGATTACGCGTAGATCAGCCGCGCATGTGGCAGCGGAACGCTGCGGCCTTATAGGTCGATCTGGCGGCGATAAAGAAAACTGATAGCGGGTAGCCAGCGTTAGCGCGGCACAGGAGCGCGACGGATCAATCGCTGACCTTGGAGCTGGTTGCTTGTGGGGCGGGAACGGAGAGAAACCGCTCGGCGAATTCTTCCGGCAGCAGCGGTTTGGACACCAAGAATCCCTGGTATTCATCACAGCCACGCGCTTTGAGAAATTGCAGCTGGTGCTCGTTTTCCACACCCTCTGCCACGACATTCATGCCCATGCTATGCGCCATGGCGATGATGGCTGCGACAATTGCCGAGCGCGCGCCCGCTTGCTGGATCTGAGCCATGAACGAACGGTCGATCTTCAGCTCATCGAGTGGGAAACTACTGAGGTAACTCAGTGAAGAGTAGCCGGTACCAAAGTCATCCATCGACAGTTTGATGCCCATGGCTTTGAGATCCTCGAGGACCTTGACATTGGCTTCTGCGTTCTTCATCAGCATGCCCTCGGTAATTTCAATGCCTAGCGATGTAGCGTCAGCACCGGTCTGATCGAGTATCCTGCGCAGCATTTCAGGCAGCCGTGTCTCCAGGAACTGGTGACTGGACACGTTCACCGAGATGCGAGGCGCGGTTAGTCCGGCTGACTGCCATGCCTTGCTCTGCATGCAGGCAGTGCGAACGACCCATTCTCCGAAAGAATTGATCAGCCCGGTCTCTTCGGCGAGTTCAATGAATTCGTCTGGTCCGACCAGTCCATGTTCCGGATGCTGCCAGCGCACCAGTGCCTCGCAGCCGCATAACTTGCCGGTCTGAATGTCGTTCTTGGGCTGATAGGCCAGGCGCAACTCGTTGCGCTCGATAGCCTTGCGAAGTTGATTGCCCATATTGAGCCGATGCACCGCGCGCGCGTTGAGCTCATGTGAATAGAATTGGTAGGAGTGCTTCTTCTGGCGTTTTGAATGGTGCATGGCGACGCTGGCATTCCTTACGACGCTGTCGGTATCCATGCCATCATCGGGGAATACGGCAATGCCGA
Organism: Burkholderiales bacterium; assembly: GCA_041637935.1. Classification (GTDB taxonomy): domain Bacteria; phylum Pseudomonadota; class Gammaproteobacteria; order Burkholderiales; family Eutrophovitaceae; genus SG8-40. The sequence continues at coordinate 1,348 of JBFKXV010000102.1, forward strand.
TTCCGCAGGTGATTTGCAACTCCTGGCCGGCGAGCGAGAAGGGGCTGGCGATGGCCTCGAGCACCCGCTGCGCGACTTGCGCGGCGCTGTCGGCGCGCGACATCATAGGCAGCAGCATGGCGAACTCGTCACTGGCCATGCGCGACAGGCTGGGCCGCGCTTCGTCAGACTGGAATTTGCTGAGTATGTTGACTACGCGCAGAACTGTTGCGATGCGCCCGGCAACGACTTGCAGCAGCTCGTCACCCAGAGCGGGGCCGAGCGCATCATTGATCTGCTTGAAGCCATCCAGGTCGATCAGCATGACCGCGCCGGGTTTATCACGCCGGGGCGCAAAGTCCAGTGCCCATTCGAGCCGTTCAATAAAGGTTCTGCGATTTGGCAGCCCAGTCAGCCGGTCGTAGTTGGCGAGGCGGTCGCGATAGGCTTTGGCCGCGAGGGTGTTGCGCATGCGCAGCACCAGTTCACTCGGGTCGACCGGTTTTGCAAGGAAGTCGGTTGCGCCCATCTCAAGCGCCTGTAGCTTGGTCTCGGCATCCGATGATGCCGTCAATACGATTGTCGGAACGTCTTGCAGCATGTGCTTTTGTTTTAACTCGCCGAGAATCTCGAAACCGCTTTTGCCCGGCATTTTGATGTCGAGCAGCAGCACGTCCGGTCTCTCGCTGCCGACCAGTGCTACTGCCTTCATCGGATCGTCAGTCGACACGAACCGCGAATAACCGGCTGCCTCGAGGTAGATCTGCGTGACCTCGAGGTTGAGCGGCTCATCATCGACCATCATGACCTTTGCTTCGTACAGCCCACTGAGGTCATCTGGCGACGTGCTTGTTGAGGCGGATACCCTCCGTTCGCCGGTTGGTGCGTTTGATGTCTGGCCGGATTGTTGATCCGGCGCGGTCCGAATGTTTTCGTTGATTGGAGAAATGTTGCTCATGCGCGTAGCACCTTAGGTTCATCGGTCTCGTCCGGTACGACGAGCCGGTTTGCAAGATTCTTGATTTCGGATAGTTTTAACTGGACTCTCGACTCCACTTGCGCCTTGGCAAACTGTTCTAGTTCTGCGGCGGGTTCGGTGAAGTCATCGTAACCGACCGTTCCTGCCGCGCCCTTTAGCCAGTGGGCAAGCGCGGCGACCTCGGCAAAATTGCGATTACTGACAGCCTCGTCGATGGCGCAAACCTGTTCTGCCAGCCGCCCCGCGAAACTGCGAACTGCGGGAAGCAGTCGCTTGTTCTTTGCCAGGCGCGACACCACCGCTTGCTCAGAGCTAATCTGGGGCTGTGCCGGCGGCTCCTCTGTAATGACGGGTTCTTCGGGCGCAGCGGCGACCATCACGTCCTCACTGGGCACAACTACGCGCAGCGCCATTTCTTCGATCTGCTGCAGTTCTTTGGCACACGCCGCCGCATCATTCGTGTCGGCCGCATTCTCGAGCCGCAGTGCAGGTTCGGCGAACGCGTCGTAACCGACCGTGCCGGCGGCACCGCGGAGCCAGTGGGCGAGTGCGGAAAGTTCTTTGAGGTTGCCAGCCCTGTAGGCACGTCTTAGCACTGGCAGCCGTTCGTCGAGGCGCGTGGCAAATTTGCGCACCGCTGGTTTCAGGCGGTCGTCATCGGCAAGTCGAGAGCGGATCGGCCCGTTGTCAGACGATTCGGCCACAGGTTCTGTTACGGTCACTGGTGGCGGCGCCGCGATCGCTGCAGGCGGCGTGACCGGTGCAGCAGGTGTGACCGGTGCAGCAGGTGTGACGGGTACAGGCGCTGTGGCGACGGCGTTGCCCGATGCTTCTGGCTGAGGCTGGCCCTCGACGCGCTTGCCACCGAGCAACGCGGCCAGCGTCTGCATGAGCTCGTCGATGTTGATCGGCTTGGTTTGCATCCCCGAGCAGCCAGCCTCCATGACATCGCGTTCGGCGTCCTTCATCGCGTTGGCAGTCAGCGCGATGATGGGAATATCCAGACCGTCGGCGCGCATGGTGCGGGTAGCGGTAAAGCCATCCATTACCGGCATCTGCATGTCCATCAGCACCAAGTCGAACGGCTGCTCGCGTGACTTCTCGACTGCAATCTGCCCGTTTTCCGCTTGTTCCACTTCCAGCCCGCTATCGCCGAGGATTAGCACGAGCAGTTCGCGGTTCTCCGGCCCGTCGTCGACCACAAGTACCCGCGATGGTGGGAACTGCCAACGCGTGTCTTCATCTGTCTCGCCGCTGATGCTCTCGGTGATGACCTCGTCGGGACTGAGCATACGGATTCCGGCTAACGATCCGGTATCCACTGTCACAGTAAAACGGCTGCCTTGGCCTGGCTGACTTGTGGCCACAATGTCGCCGCCCATGGCGCGTGCCAGGCGCCGGCTGATGGTCAGGCCAAGTCCGGTTCCACCGAAGCGGCGCGTCACCGAGCTATCAGCCTGGCTAAACGGAGTGAACATACTTTCCAGACGGTCCGGGGGGATACCGATACCGGAATCGGTGACGTCAATCGCGATTTGCGGTCTGCCGTCAATTTCGGTCAGTCGCAGCGTCAGTCTGACACCACCGCTTTCGGTGAACTTGATCGCGTTGCCGGCCAGGTTGGTGATGATCCGGCGCAGATAGGTCGGGTCACTGTGGATGCTGGCGGGTACCTGACCCTCGGCGTTGAACTCCAGTGCAATGCCTTTCTCCCGCGCCTTCACGCCCAGCACCGTGACGACTTCACGGATCAGCAGATGCGGGGCACAAGCGATCTTCTCGACCTCCAGGGCGCCGGCTTCGACTTTTGACAGATCGAGTATGTCGTTGATCAGGTCGAGCAGATGTTTGCCGCTGGAGTGAATCGTCTCGAGATACTTGCTCGCGTCAGCTTCGTTTTTGCCGTATCCGCGCCGCAGTAAATCGGTAAATCCGAGAATGGCGTTCATCGGAGTACGGATATCGTGACTCATGTTGGCGAGGAACTCGCTCTTGGCGCGATTTGCAGCCTCAGCTTTTTCCTTCGCCTTGCCGAGTTCGACCTTGTTCTCCTCGAGCTGCGTCACGTCGTCGAGGCTCACCAGCGCGCCGCCGGCCTTGCCGCCGGCGCTGAGCACTGGCGCACAGTTCACGATGAAGGTGTGCGTTTTGCCGAAGGCATCGGCCATGCGGACCATTTCGTTGCTTTGCAGTTGTCCGGTAGCGAGTGCCCGGTCCCATGGCACGTCGCCCTCCGCTAGCGGCTGTCCGTCCTCAGCGAGCCACGGCAGACTGGATGCCTTGCTGCCAACCAAGCTCTCGGGCGTACGTCCGACGAAGCTCGCAAAAGCTTCGTTGGCCAGCACGATGTTGCGTTTCCGATCGATAACCAGCAATCCCTCGGTCAGCGTGTCGAGCGCCGCGCGAACGCGTCCAGGCACGGCGCGCGACGGATCGAGGTGCTGCAACACGCGGCCGAGATAGAGATAGAAAACGACGATTCCCGCCAGCACAATAAATAAGGTCAGTTTCAGCAACGGGTTCGCCAACAGCCCGGCGAGCCCGTCAGGCCGAATCGGATCGAAACGCAATTCGAGTTGACCCCAACGGGTCGCGCCATCCATGATCGGCACCTGCACCTGGTTGTTTGATACCCATTCACCGCGCATATTGACCCAGTGCGCGTCATGTGCACCGACCGATGCCAAAACGCTCTTGTCCAGGGCTCGCAGCGCCAGCGATTGAATTTCCGGGTTGCGCTCGATGGCGAACGCGAGAAAGTTGTACAGGGCCGTGCGGTCGCCCTGCGCAATCACAGCGATGCTGCCGGCTGCAAGTGCCTCGCCAAGCGAGACGCGGCCGTCGCGGATCGCGCCTTCGCGGTCGGGGAGCAGACCAAACGCAGCGCATGCCAACAACAAAGTTGCCGCCAGCGAGGCAAGACCGATCGCAATATAAGCTCGTGTGTTGAGAAAGCGCTTCATACCGTTCCTGTTTCGTGTTTTTTGGCAGCTGGCGCTTCGCGATTCTTGCGTTCGACGAGCGACTCGAGGGAGTCGTCATCGTCGTCGGCTTCGTCAACGAGGCGGCCCAGCACCGGTAGCGGGTCAACGAGCCGCCATGCCGGCAACGTAGATAAGAAACTTCCAAGGAGCACCTCGGCCCGCAGCAGCCAGAACAGATAACCAACTGACAATCCAGCCGTGGCCACAAAGTTGGTCGTCATCATCGTGCCTGCAACGCGGGACTGCTGCTCGACATCGTCACGCAATCTATTCAGTTCCTCGACGAACTCGGGCGCATCGATTCCTTGCATGCCGGAGCCGAACGATGGCAGCGAAGCGGTGGGCGCCAGAGCAAAGGAAACCTGGTCGAGTGCCATGTCAACCTGTTGCAAGGCGAATTGGCGAATGTCGAAACCGCCCGCTATTGCGACCATGCGTGTGTCATTGCTCGACTCGGTGTCGTCGGTCTCAGCCGTTGGCACTGGTGCACCGGCTTGCGATGGCGCCGTTCCAAGGACGGTCTCGAGAGATGGCGCGATTCCGCCTGACGGCGGCGCAACCGGGTCCCCACTAGTTGTGCCACCGGGATCGGGGTCAGGCTCAACTGCCTCCTCGGCCGGGGGCTCGGTTACCGGATCTTCCACCGGAGGATCGGCCGCTGGCGGCGGATCCGGTTCGCTGGTGGTAGGCGGTATTGGCGGCAAAGTGTTCTCGGTAACGGGGCCAACGACCGCACTGTTTACGCTCTCGGAGGTGCCGTGACCATCGGTGTAGCTCACCTGCACACTGATGTTGGCACCAACGTCGGTACTGACAAGCGTATAGGTGCTGGCTGTCGCGCCCGCGATGTTCGCGCCATCTCGCAGCCACTGATAACTGAAGCTACCCAGACCGTCGTTGTCACCAATGCTGCCGGTGTTTGCCGTGAGCACCTGCGTTTCGGTGGCGATGCCGTTGATGCCGACAAGGCCGGTCGGCGCGTCGTTGATGTTGGCAACCGGACCTGTTGCCGCACTGGTTACTTCCTCGAACGTGCCATCACCGTCGGTGTAGCTTGCCGCGACGGTTATATTGGCGCCGACATCGGCATCGGTTAGCGTGTAGGTGCTGGCGGTGGCGCCGGGAATGTCTACCCCGTTGCGGTGCCAGTGGTAGCTGATCGCACCAACACCGTCGACGTCGGCCAGCGTATTCGATGCTGTCAGCACCTGGTCTTCGGTGTTGGTGCCGGCAATGCCGACCATTCCAGTCGGCGTATCGTTGACGGGGTTGACGGCGACTTGCGCCTGCACTGCGGTTATGGACTCGGTGCCGCTATTGTCCTTGGCGACGGCGGTGAAGGCATTCAGCGTTCCATTGGCATTGTTGTCCGGGGTCCAGTAGGCGTTGTTACCGAAACCGACGACATCGTTGCTGCCCGCAGCCCAGGGTGTGGCAGTTGCGGCAGTCGCACCGATTCTCAACGTGCCACTGCTGACCGTCTTGATCACAAACGCGTCAACGGTGCCGTCGACATCGGCTTCGTTACCCTGCGCGGCGAGTTCGGCGAAGGTAATCTGGATTTCGCTGTCCTCGTCGCCGGTATCCACCGCTGTAACAAATGTAGTCAACGTCGGCGCATCGTTAACTGCGGTCACATTGAGTGTGACGTTGTTCACCGGCGAGGACAGCGGTCCGCCGCTGCCGGTATTGCCACCGTCGTTGATCGACACTGCGAGGTTCACAGCAGACGTATCATTGAGCGCTGTGGTGTAAGTGACATTTGATGCACTGATGAAGGCGTTGATATCAGCCACCGTGCCGGTCAGTGTGAGATTGGTCGCGGTCCCGCCAACGGTGACACCACTCCCCGAGGTCGCAGATAACGTTCCTTGCGTCACCGAGAAGGTCGCAACCATGCTGCCTGCTGCAGCATCGATGTCGGCGAAGCTGACACCGGTGATGGCGCTGGCGACATCTTCGGTCACGCCAATTGAGGCCGGTGCGGTAACACTCGGTTGATCGTTCACCGCGCTCACATTGAGCGTGACATTGCTCACTGGCGAGGACAGCGGCCCGCCGCTGCCGGTATTGCCGCCGTCGTTGATTGATACGCCCAGTGTGACTGCACTGGTGTCATTCAGTGCGGTGGTGTAGCTCAGGTTCGATGCGCTGATAAACGCATTGATATCGGCGATCGAGCCGGTCAGTGTCATATTGGTCGCCGTTCCGCCAACGGTGACACCGCCGCCCGAGGTGGCTGCCAGTGTGCCTTGCGCCACGCTGAAGGTTGCCACTACGTTGCCGGCCGCGGCGT
>JBFKXV010000103.1:0-7548 GCA_041637935.1 Burkholderiales bacterium
ATTGACGAAACACGGGTTTCACCGTTCCTGCGATTCGAGGTCATTGAGGACAGGTTCGTAAAAACCACCAACCGCGATCAGGTCGCGCGGCCCGAGTATTTCCTGCTCGGCTTCTCATCCAATATCAAGCTCGGCTATGCGTCAACGGCGCTCGGATCGACCCGGCCCGCCTGGACCTATCAGGCGACTCTGAACCAGGGCTGGGATCTATCGCGCGACCGCATCCTGGTTGCCAAAGCTGCGGCAGCGGGCCTTTATGCCAACGGCAAAGACGAGGACCGGTTGTTTTCAGCCTCTTTTGAATACTACGTTCCACAGAGCAATCGGGCGCAGACCTATGTTGCCATCAAGGGCGATTCAGCAAGCGACATAACCGAAACCAATCAACTATCGCTCGGCGGCGAAAACGGATTGGCCGGCTACCCGGCCAACTATCAGACCGGAGATCGTCGCGTACTGTTCAATCTCGAGCAGCGGCTCTATTCCGATTGGTATCCATTCCGTCTGTTCCGGGTCGGCGGCGGCGCCTTTCTCGATGTCGGCCGCGCCTGGGGGGGTGTGGTGACCGACAACACCGTTGACCGCGGCTGGCTTGCCAGCGCCGGATTCGGCCTGCGCGTATTCAGTGTACGTTCCGCCTTCGGATCAGTGTGGCGGCTCGATATTGCCTTCCCGATCGACCCGCAGGGCGACGTTCCAAGCCACCAGATCCAGTTATACCGGACCGTTGGATTCTGAAGTGGTATAGATTAACGACGCGCGAATTGCCGGTGTTACTTGACGCCTTGCTTGGCGCGGTAATGCTGGCTCAGGCCCTTGCGTCGTTGCGCATTGAATTGTGGATTGCGCCCTTTTGCGGCTCGTTCGCCACCATTGCCTGCGCCTGCCTGCGCCTGACCGTTGCCTTTTTGCTTGCCGCTCCTGCTGCCTGGACGTTTTCCGGATGGACGTTTTTGGTTCAACAAATCGACCAGCATACGCACTGTGTCGAAGGCGTACTTGTGGCCTTTCTCAATCTTGCTCGCCCGCGGACCGGCGATATTGAGCGTTTGCACGCCACGCTCGCGCACAAATTCGGCAAGTTGTTTGGCTGCTTGTCCAGGCTGCATCCCTGAACCGTCAACTAACTGATACGGTTTAGCCAATTGAACGCAATCGTCGAGCGTACACTCGGTGCCGCCTTCGATCTCGCCGAAGTAAATAATTGCGGAGCCGTCGCTGTCGGTCACGTTCTTGCGGGTACGGTCACGATAGTCACCACCGGGGAGTTCCTGCAACGGATACTGCTCGGGTATCGGCCCATCCTCAGCCAGCCGGCCCTCGGGGCACCAGCCGCCGCATTCAATCTTCAAGTCCAGAGCGGCATCGAGTGCACCCCGGTCAACGCCGGTCTGTCCGCCAGTAACGACCTTGATCTTGTTGCGCCACAAATCCCCTTCGCGCCGCGGCTCAGGTGACTGTCCGTGGCCTTTCGAGCGCGAGCCTCTGCGATTTCTGGCCACCTAAAGCGTCCTTATGAATTCAATGTTGTGCGCTGCCCTCACTGCAACCTCCTTCGGGTCTTGAAAATAGATTTGCGCCTGACTGTAAAAGGTCAACTCGACGTCGTCGTCAGAATATTCATCGCTCGTTCGTGCGTCCCGGCTGATACTGTCGCGACTGGCAGTGGTGTCCATTTATGTGCAAGACATATGCCGCGAGTCGCCGTCCGCGTAACTCGCAGTTCGCTACCTACCAAGCCTTCGTGATTTCACACGAGTATCGCCATGCAATCCGGCCGTTGCCAATTCTGCCAACAGTTCCGATCGCCCCGACGCGGACCGTTGCAAGGCTTCTGTATTCGCAATCGTTGTGTTTGGCGGTCGCCCTCACCGGGCTTTACAGGGCGCTTGCTGGGCCATCTCACGGTGCTCCGCCTCCAGCAGCGCCGCGGCTTGCTCTAACGCGATACTACAATCCCTTGATTTAAGATTCGCGTCCTAATGCGGCAATCTTTTCGCACACATTGGTCAGCCGCCGCTGTTCTCGGCTTTGGCAATAGCGCCTAATCAGCCAAAGACCGGCCTTCAAGTCTCAACTGTACCACTACCTGCAGGAAATGTTGAGAGATCGGACACTCTTCCTTCGTGGGTCAGATGCAGATCTGCGCCGACGCGTCCTTGCTGATTACCAAGCACATGCCGAGCCAATATACGCAAGGACATGGGATAATCCGCCTTGAGATCGCAATCACTGACAGGAATGACCCTTATGGCTCTCGATAAATCCGCCGATGAACTGAAGATGAATGCCGATTCTCTCTTCCGCGAAGAGATTATTACCGATCGCAAGATCGGCACGATCCGGATTCTGCATCCGGTCAAATCCGACGGCGCCGCCGATGACAGCAGACAAACAGTATACGTCGGCGAGACCCAGATCATGACGCCGATGGGTGCGGTTCCGCTGGCCTTCCAACTCGATGGCAACACGCTGGCGGACGCGATCGAGAAATTCGCCGAAGGTGCGCAAGTGGCAGTGGAACGCGCGATGACCGAGTTGCAGCAGATGCGCCGCGAAGCAGCATCCTCAATTGTGATTCCCGAAGGTGTTCCACCTGGATTGGCCGGCGGCGGCGCGCCGGGTGGCGGCAAAATCAAACTGCCCTGAGCCAGTGCCAACGGCGCGGCACTGCTCGATGTGGAGGCGAGTTCACACCTGGAAGGGTGTTGAATTACCACTGCGCAACCTTGATTCGGGCTTGCAACCGGTTCTGATCAACACCCGGTTCTGATCGGCACCCGGTTCTGAACAATACTCGGTTCAAATCGGTACCCGATTCTGAACAATACTCGGTTCAAATCCGTACGGTGCCCGTCCGCCTTTGACGGTCCGGCCCGGCGATCATAGCCGCCGGGCGCTGCAACTGGTTTTAATCGAACCGGTGCGCGGCAGTGCCGCGCCGATTTCCCTCTTGCCCTCATGTACTCCCCCTGTACACTCCGGTTCCCGTGCACTGGCTCGATCAATACGGTGCGCACCCGACTGAAGCCCGCTCGCGACGTTTTTCAACACCTTGCCAGCACCCGCGTCATGCGCCGCGCTTGACTCACCCGTGATCGGTATCGCCGCCATAAGACAACGTTCGCGCCTTACCCCAGAACACACGGTATGAAAACACGGTATAGGCGACAATAACGGGCAATACGACACAGGCACCAACGAACACGAACCAGAGTGACTCGGGCGCAGCGGCAGCCTGCCAGATGGTCATGCGGTCGACGACGAGATACGGGAAAAGGCTATAGGCCAAGCCGCAAAACGCAAACACGAAAACCCATACCGATAATACGAACGGCAGCCACTCGCGCTCGGATACGCCGGATTGCAGCCTCTTCGTAGACAACACGATGCCGCCAAGCGCCGCCGCGGTTAATACAGGCAACGGCGAGAGCCACAACACCAGCGGCCAGGCGAACCACTTTTCGAGCAATCTTTCACTGGCCAGAGGCGTGGCCACACTGATCACGACAACGCCCGTCGCTGCGATCGCTGTTGCGACCAGCGCCCATTTCATCGCTTGCTGTTGCAGCCGCGCCTCGGTCTTGATCACCAGCCACGTCGCCCCCAGCAACGCGTATCCACCGGCCAGTCCAATCCCCACCAGCAATTCGAAACCCAGGAACACTGCGCCAGTCGCGAATCCGGTAATCACCCCCGCCAGCATCATCCCTTGCGCCACGGCCGCACCAAGGGAACCGAAGAAGAACAAGCGATTCCACAACTGCTGATGCCAACCTGAAGCCTTGACCCTGAACTCGAATGCAACGCCGCGCAGTATCAATGCAATCAGCATCATTGCGACCGGAAGATAAAGCGATGACAGGATGATGCCGTGCGCTTGCGGGAACGCCACCAGAAGAATACCGACTCCGAGCACGAGCCAGGTCTCATTCGCGTCCCAGAAAGGCCCAATGGATGCCACCATCAGGTTCTGCGACTCACGATCGGCCAACGGCAGCAAGATGCCGACACCGAGATCGAACCCGTCGAGGATCACATAGGCGAGGATGGCGAGACCCATCAATACCATGAACACGAACGGCAAATCGAGTGACATTGAACTCCTTTTATGGCTGCATCGTTGCCGCACCAACCAGCGATGTGCCATGCCCGCCACCGCCGACTTCCCTGCCCGCCAATTGCGTCACCACCACCATGTAAGATACCAGCAGCAAGCAATACACAGCGGCGTAGGCGAACAGCGTCAATGCGATTTGCGGCGCCGGCACGTCGGACGCGGCATCCGCAGTCATCATCACACCATAGATGAGGTAAGGCTGACGGCCGATCTCCGTGGTGAGCCAGCCGGCAAGCACCGCGACCCAGCCGGAAAAGGCCATGGCGGACAGGCCTCTGAGCAGCCAGACAGGCAGTTCGCGACGTCGCAACAAATACGCACCTGCGAGCCAGGCAAACGCCAACATGAGTACGCCGACACCGACCATCACCCGGAAACTCCAGAAAACGGACGCAACCGGCGGGTGCAGATCTGCAAATTCCTCGAGACCCTTGAGCTCGCCGTCTGCATTGTGCGTCAAAATCAAGCTCGCCAGTTTTGGTATTTCGATCGCGTAGTCGTTTTGCCTAGTTTGCTCGTTGGGCAACGCAAATAACACCAGTGGCGCACCACGTTCGGTGTGCCAAATGCCCTCTATCGCGGCAATTTTCGCCGGCTGATGTTGCAGGGTATTGAGTCCGTGCAGATCGCCAACGACGATTTGCAACGGTGCGAGCAAGGCTGCCACCGCAATGCCGATACGTAACATCCGCCGAGCGGGCTGGTAATCGCGACGACGCAGCAACTGAAAAGCCGAGATGCCGGCAATCAGGAAAGATGCGGTCAGGCCGGAAGCCAGCATCATGTGCACGAAGCGGTAGGGAAAACTCGGATTGAAAATAATTGCCCACCAGTCGCTGGCATGAAGCTGGCCGTCGATGACCGTGAAGCCTTGCGGTGTTTGCATAAACGAATTGAGTGCCAGGATCCAGAACGCGGATGCACTTGTGCCCGCCGCCACCAGAAACGCGGACAGCGTGTGCAGCCAGCCCGGCACACGGTCACGCCCGAACAACATCACCCCGAGAAAAGTCGCTTCCAGAAAGAAAGCCGTCAATACTTCGTAGCCCAGCAACGGACCCGCGATATTGCCGGCTTTCTGCATGAAACCGGGCCAATTGGTTCCGAACTGGAAACTCATGGTGATTCCGGATACGACACCAAGGGCAAAGGACAAGGCGAAAATCTTCACCCACAGCCGATACGCATCCTCGATCCAGCGATCACCACCGTGCGCGATACGCACACGCAAATAAAACAGCACCCAGGCAAGCGCAATCGTGATGCTGGGAAAAAGTATATGGAAAGCGATGTTCAGCCCGAACTGGGCGCGGGACAGCAACAGCGGGTCAGAGAACATCGCGAGTCGTCTTCAACGTAGTTGTTCGGCTTGTCAAAGCAGCCCGAACGAAGTGATTATCCGGCTGGCACCGTGACGGCCGGAATCATCTGTCTTAACCTGTTAAACGGGCCTGGGCACCGGAAGGTGAACGCAACGTGTGGATGGCGCGCGCGTTCACCAGTAACCAGGTCAACAACATGACAAAACAGCCGAGCACAAAAATCTTGTTAATGAACCAGTTGGTGCGCCAGATTGTCCATTCCGGTGACGCCAGAAACAGCACAAATTTGCTGGCAATGATCATGATTTCCGCAATGGAAACGCCAACAGCGAACTGGAAGGTGTAACGCTGCCAATTTAACAGCGACCAGCCAAGCCAGACATGCACCAATGGCCACGCATCAAGATAGACATGGGTGCCAATCGCAAGTTCGTTGTGAATCGCGTACGTAACGGGAAACACATACTTGATGACGATGGTCCATGCGGCAAGTATGAAAAGAAAGTGCGCGAAGAAACGAATCGCCGGCTTCTCCCCCAGCAAGGCAGACGGCTCTGGCCGCTTTGCGGCGCCGATCATCCCAGTCGCATCAGGGTGTCGCGCGTGAACTGCGCGATCGGCACCCCTATCGGGCACGCGCCCATGCATTGCTGAGTGGTGCAATCGACGCAGGCATTGGCGCCGTCACCGAGCGCCCCATATTCGGCCTTTGCCAGGCTCCGGTCGCCATAGTCAACGTCATACATCCGGGTGCGCAAAACTTCGGCAATCTCGACCTTTTGCGGACATGAATTCGCGCAGGCGTTGCATCCCGGCAGACAATACTGGCCGGCACGCATGAAGGCATAGCGTTCCAACAATTGGCGTTGATACGCGCTCGGCTTAGTGGCACCCGAGGCGGCAACGAATTCGTCGACCTCACTTGCGCTGGACATCGAGATCACCAGGGCATCGACATTCGGATCCGACAGCACCCACCCGAAGGCGGCCTGCGAAAACGTTCCGCCCGGTCGCTCATAGGGCTGCATATCATTGAGCCTGCCCCCCATCAGCGTCTTCATCGCCACTACGCCGACGTCCTTTTGCTTCGCTTTCTCGAGCAGCCGCGGCAGCTCCGGCTGAATCGCTGACCAGTGGAACACGTGACGCAACTTGTCGTAGAAATCGGGATCCTGCGCAAAGTTGTACGCCACCAGAATGACATCCGCGAGGTCATTGTCGATGGTGTAATCGATACATTCGGCAAGCCGGCTGCCATGGCCCGATACCCCGCGATAGCGTATCTTGCCTTGCCGCTTGGCCAGCTCGGTGAATTCCAGCCACTCCTGATTGCGCAGGCGATCAACGTCATTGACGGAATGGTTGAAATAGATGTCGACGTAATCGGTCTGCAAACGGCGCAGGCTGTTGTCGAGCGACTTCATGATCTCGGTGCGTGATTCGGATGCCCTGGCCTTGGTCTTGCTCGTCAGAACAACCTTGTCCCGCTTGCCCTTGAGCGCCTTGCCGATTGCCTCCTCAGCGCCACCCCAACGATAGCTCTCGGCACTGTCGAAATAATTCACGCCCCTGTCAAAGGCACGCGCAACGACATCTGGATCCGAGTTACTGGAGGAACCGAGAGATATGTCCGAAATCTGAAGTTCGGTTCGTCCCAGGCGAACATAGCGCTGAATTCTCGCCCCTGTTTCCCTGGCAACCCGTCCGTCGCCGGTGGCAGCGCCGGCACCGGCGATAGCGAGTGCAGCACCCGTTCCAATCCGAAGAAATTCGCGTCTGTCAGCCATCACACAGTCTCCGCATCAATCCGCCTTCGCGTTATTGGAGTAAACGAGGATGGCCCACTGGGCCAATTCAAAATGGTGCAGTATAGAATGGTGCGATATCAAATGGTGCGATATCAAATAATGCCATATCAACTAGTCAACTGCGTTGACACGGCAGCCTGAAGAAGCAGTTCACAAATACGTGACATGGCCGCAATGGTACGCGGCACATGTTTCAAGTCAATGTACCCCGGTTGCGCCAAACAAGCCGCGTCAGGCAGACTTGACGACGCCAGTTTCTTTCAGGCGGGCAATTTCATCCGATGAGTAACCGAGTTCG
>JBFKXV010000104.1:0-7543 GCA_041637935.1 Burkholderiales bacterium
AACTTGATTACAAAATCGTTTACTTTCGGTTGCGGCATCCCGGCCCCGCGTGAGTCATGTCGAGCAGAAACTTGCGCATATCCCAGGCACCCGTCGGACAACGCTCCGCACATAGCCCGCAGTGCAGACAGACATCTTCGTCCTTGACCATGATGCGTCCGGTTTTCAGCGCCCCGGCGACGTACAGGTCCTGAGAGAGGTTCTGCGCCGGCGCAGTGAGCCGTTCGCGCAGCTCTTGTTCCTCGCCGTCCTCGGTGAACGTAATGCAGTCCATCGGGCAGATATCGACACAAGCATCACATTCGATACATAGCGGCGAGGAGAACACTGTCTGCACGTCACAGTTGAGACAGCGTTGCGCCTCATCGAAAGCAAGTTTCTGGTCGAAGCCAAGCTCGACTTCGACGCTGATGTTCTTAAGGGCAATCTTTTGTTCCCTCAGCGGTACTCGGTGGCGTAGCTCGTTGGATATATCATTGTCGTACGTCCACTCGTGAATACCCATCTTCTGGCTGATCAGATTCACCATCGGTGCCGGACGGATGCGGACATCTTCGCCGTTGCAAAGTCGGTCAATCGAAATGGCTGCTTCGTGCCCATGCGCAACAGCCCAGATGATGTTCTTCGGCCCGAACGCGGAATCACCGCCGAACAATACGCCGGGCAGCGAGCTCTGAAAGGTCAACTCGTCAACCACCGGCATTCCGCTGTCGTTGAACTCGATGCCGCAATCCCGCTCAATCCACGGGAACGCATTCTCCTGCCCGACTGCAATCAGAACGTCGTCGCACTCGAAAAACTCATCAGGCTCACCGGTCGCAACCAGCGAACGCCGACCGTGCGCATCGTAGACGGCCTCGACCTTCTCGAAAACGACCCCGCTGAGTTTGCCGGAATCGTGGACAAACTCCTTGGGTACCAGGTAGTTCAGAATAGGTATGCCTTCGTGCATGGCATCCTCTTTCTCCCATGGGCTCGCCTTCATTTCGTCGAAACCGCTGCGAACAATGACCTTGACGTCGGTTCCGCCGAGGCGGCGCGACGTGCGGCAGCAGTCCATTGCGGTATTGCCGCCGCCGAGCACAATCACGCGCTTGCCGATCTTGCTGACGTGACCGAAGGATACCGATGACAGCCAGTCAATTCCGACGTGAATGTTTTTCCCCGCCTCCTTGCGACCGGGAATATCAAGATCGCGTCCGCGAGGCGCGCCGGTGCCAACAAAGACTGCATCGTAACCTTCACCGAGCAGCTTCTTCATGCTGTTGATCCTGATGCCGCCGCGAAATTCGACGCCCCTGTCGACGATATATCCGACTTCTTCGTCGATGATCTGTTCGGGAAGTCTGAAGCGCGGTATCTGGCTGCGAATCATGCCACCGGCCCGGGGGTCCTGATCAAATACGGTCACCTCATAGCCGAGCGGCGCAAGATCACGCGCCACCGTTAACGAAGCGGGGCCAGCCCCGATACAGGCGATGCGCTTGCCGATCGTCTGCGAAGGCGCCGCCGGCAGACGTTCGGTAATGTCACCCTTGCTGTCCGCCGCGACCCGTTTAAGACGGCAGATCGCGACCGGTTCGGCCGTTTGCAGGTTGTGCTCTTCGACACGCCCCCTGCGGCAGGCAGGCTCGCAAGGACGATCACAGGTGCGCCCGAGAATTCCCGGGAACACGTTCGACGTCCAGTTGATCATGTAGGCGTCGTCAAATCGCCCCGCGGCAATCAACCGGATGTATTCAGGAACCGGGGTGTGAGCCGGACACGCCCACTGACAATCCACGACCTTGTGGAAATAGTCGGGAACAGCAATGTCTGTGGGCTTCAATTAATACACCTCCAACAGAGCCACCGCCGCCATTATTCTTGTGCTCTCACCTTATAGGACTTGCTGAGAAGGTCGGTGCGATCAGCCTGTAGAGCGTAAGTTTACTGCTTTGTTACCGTTGAGTGAAAGCCAAATACACAAATTGACCCCTAATAAGTGTTTGGGAATATGCAGATTTGCCACATTTGACGCTCTCGTCGCGGGATTTACGAACATGACACTTTCGCTAATCGGAACACTGGACGGTTTTTGCACAGCGTCACAAGCCGATGGAAATGTTGACGCTGCCACCCCAATCAGTCGAGCTGCATCGAAACCAGGCCATCGGCCAGCTTCGGCTCAAACCAGGTTGACTTTGGCGGCATCACTTCGTTCGCGTCGGCCACCGCCATCAGATCACGCATGCTCGTGGCGTGCATCGAAAACGCACAAGCCATTTCGCCACTGTCGACCCGGCGCTCGAGCTCGGACAGACCGCGAATACCACCAATGAACTCGATTCGTTTGTCGCGCCGCGGGTCACTGATCTCGAGAATCGGTGCAAGTAAATTGTCTGCCAGAAGACTGACATCGAGCCGCGCGATCGGGTCGTCTTCGCGTACGTAGTCTGGCCGAATCGTCAGTCGGTACCAGGCGCCCTCGAGATACAGTCCGAAGTTGCGCGACGAAGCAGGGGCAAACGGGGTAGCACTAGTTTGAATGTCGAATCGTTCCGCAATACGTGCCCGAAATTCTTCACCGCTCATCCCATTGAGATCGCGCACCGCCCGGTTGTACGGGAGGATAGACATCTCATGCTCGGGAACCGCCACCACCAGGAAATAATTGTAGTCCTCGTCACCCGTACTCGCCGGGTTGGCGCCGCGCCGAGCTGCTGCGACACGTGATGCCGCTGCCGAACGATGATGTCCATCGGCGATATAAAGTGCCGGCATCGCATCGAACAACGTCACCAGGCGATCGATCGTGCCCGTGTCGCGGATAACCCACACGCTATGGCGAACACCGTCATCGGCCACCACGTCGCTGTCAGGCTCGCTTGCCGCGGCAGTGGCGAGGATTGTGTCGACCCGTGGCGCGTCGGGGTAGGCCAGCAGCACTGGTCCGGTCTGCGCGTTAAGTGCCTCGATCTGCCGCACCCGATCGTCCTCTTTGTCAGGCCGAGTCAATTCGTGCTTGCGTATGCGATTCGAGTCATAGTCAGCCAGCGACGCAGCAGCGACGATACCGGTTTGCACGATGTCGCCGGCTGCCAGGCGATACACGTACAGGCATGGCTGATGGTCGCGCTCCAGCACACCCTGCTCAATCATGTTGCGAAGATTTTCAGCCGCCTTGGCGTACACCGATGGCGAATTTGGATTGGTGCCCGGCGGAAGATCGATTTCCGCCCTCGATATGTGCAGAAAGCTCCAGGGCTTCCCCAAGGCACATTGACGGGCTTCTTCCGATGAAAGTACATCATACGGCGGAGCGGCCACATCGGCCGCCCGACCGGCGGCCGGGCGCAGGCCGGCGAAAGGACGAATCAGGCTCACGACTTGCATACCTGTTTTGACGATCGGGCGATTCTACCGGCAAAAAGCGAAACGCCCCCAGGCGCGTCTACGACTTGCCGTCCGCCCCATTTTCGCGCTGGCCAAAGGCACTCTGTGCGACACCGCTGCGCCAGGCTACGGAGGACCTAGAATTACGCTATGCACCGGTCAACGACATTGATCACTCTGGCGCTCTTCCTCGCCGCGTGCGCAACGGCGCCCACGGATACTGGCGGGCGCTCGGCAGGCGATACCGCCTCGCAAAAGTCCGATATGGCGCTGGCAATCGAACAGGATATCCGGGTGGAGCGCAGCGGCGACACCGTCATCTACCGCGGCAGACTGACCGAAGATGGACTGAATGCCTTGCGCGATGCCGGAGGTGATCCACAGGTCACGACGCTGTTGATTGAGTCTGCCGGCGGCGAAATCGTCGTTGGTATGGACTTCGGGAACTGGGTACTCGAGCGCGAACTCAATGTCGTCATTGACCGCGCTTGCCTGTCATCCTGTGCAAACTACATCTTCACCGCAGGACGCCAAAAGGAGATACGTCCTGGCGCAGTGGTCGGCTGGCACGGCAGCGCGAAACAACCTGGCTTGCTCGAGCAACTACATCAGCTGGTCGAAGACGATATTGCGTCCCGCGGGCTACCGGCGCGACAGCAACAGCGTGAAATCAGACGCGCACGACGAGCCAACGTCAAGTACCTAACGGGTGCCATCCGCAAACAGGACGAGTTCTTCTACCGCGTTGGCGTTGACGAGTACGTAACCCGCGTTGGCAATGACAGATACGGAATACGCGGATTCTTTTACCTCTCAGTTGAAGATATGGCCGAGTTCGGCATCGAGAACGTTTCCGCAGACAAGAATTACGCGGAAATGGAACCGCGCGCGCTGGCACAGCGCGTCGGATTTCCCGTTACGCTGATCAAATTGGATTAGTAGCGGGTTGGGGCCTGTCAACGCAGTTTGGATCGGCGCGACGGTGGTCGGTTTGATGTGTAACAAGGCGCCGCGAGCGCGGTGTGGCCATTCCACATAAGCGAGCTGTAACGCGGGATTGCGGCCGTCCTGATCGAACCAGTTCTGATTGAACCAGTTCTGATTAGACCGATTCGGATCGAACCGGTGCAGCCCCGTCCCCCTTTTTTATCTGATTCGGCGTTGCCGCAATATCTGTAACCGACCCTTATTCACGAATCGTCGCTGACGGCGAACAGTTGCGGCGTGCTGTGCTTGCTCAACCAGCCGGGGAACTCGTCAGCAGATATTGCCGGCGCTAACAGATGTCCCTGCATCTCGTCGCAGCCAAGCTCGATCAGAATGTCACGCTGTTCCGCCGTTTCAACGCCCTCGGCGATGACCCGCATGCCCAATGTATGCGCAACATTGACAATGGCGGCCACAATCGTGTTCAGTCCGGGCTGCAACGCCTGAACAAAGGAACGATCAATCTTCACGAAATGCACTGGAAGATGATGCAGTGACGACAGCGAGGAGTAACCGGTCCCAAAATCATCGAGTGCAGCCCGAACGCCGCGGGCAGTAAGCTTCTCGAGAGGCACCCGGGCCTGCTCGTAATCACGGAACAGCAGGCTCTCCGTAATCTCCAGTTCGAGATCCTTGTGCGGAAGGCCGGAAGCACTGAGTGCGAGTTCGACATCCTCAACAACCGAACCGCGAAACTGCGCGGCGGACAGATTCACTGCCACCGGGATCCGTCCGTATCCCTGCGAGCGCCATTCCATCGCGGCGTGACATGCCTTTGCCAGAACTTGCCGGCCGAGCTGACCGATCAGTCCCGACTCCTCGAGTCTGGGGATGAACTTCTGGGGCAGAACCAATCCTCGGGCCGGACTGCGCCAACGCAATAACGCTTCTGCGCCGGCCAGCCGACCGGTTCTCAGATCAATGCGCGGCTGATAAAACAGCTCAAATTCGTCGCGGTCCAATGCCCATCGCAACTCGGTACCCAGCTCGAGTCGTTCGAGCGCCCGGGCGTTCATTTCTTCCTCATAGAACGCCACGCGCGGGCCACCACCGCGCTTGGCGTGATACATCGCCACGTCAGCGTTACGAATCATGGTGCTGGCATCTCCCGCGTCCTGGGGAAATACCGATACACCGATGCTGCCGCCAACAAAAATCTCATGGCCTTCGAGATTGAACGGCGTATCGAGCGCCTGTATCAGCTTCGCCGCCAACGTAGCGGCGCCGTTACGCGACTGTACATGCCGTCCGACAACAATAAACTCGTCTCCCCCGAGCCTTCCAAGCGTGTCTTCTTTGCGACAGACTTCCTTCAGGCGGCGGGCGACCATCTTCAGCAGTTCGTCCCCGCTGGCGTGGCCCAGCGTATCGTTGACCTGTTTGAACTGGTCAAGGTCAATGAACAACACCACCACCATGTCGCCGGCACGCTTCGCCACTCGTAACGCTTGATCGAGTTGTCCGCGCAGCATTGCGCGGTTCGGCAATCCCGTGAGTGCATCGTAGTTGGTAAAACGCTTCAGTTGTTCCTGCGCGTCAACCGTCCTGGAGAAATCGATGAAGTACGTCAGCGTTGCATTGCCATCCGCCATCTTCACATCGACGTGCTCAACCCGCGCGTGGATGATGCGACCATCGCGCGCTGCAAGCCGTCTTACCACTGTATTCGGCTCGCCCCGATGACCACGAACCCGCGACTGCTGCAGCCCGTCTTTGTCCTCTCCGTCCTGGACTTCAAGATCCCAGAGAAACGCCTCGCGCGCCTGTTTCAGCGATTCGAAACCCATCAGCTCGAGAAACGCCTCATTAGCATGCAGTATCCGGTCACCGCGGCTCAGGACTATGCCCGCCGGCGAACTCTCGACCAAAGTGCGAAAAAACACCTCTGCTTGTCTTGCATGGCGATAGGGACGTAGTAACGCCAGCACGAATAACCCGTAGTACAAAGCCGCGAACACCGCCACCCGCGTGGCAAGCACGAGGTTGTCAACTGCGCCTCCAGCCAGCCAGCCTGCGAGTTGATATATGACGCCCAGCACGGCGGCGATCGCGAGCACGATTAATACATCGTCTCGGCCATGCCGGCGCAGGGCCAGGACGCTTCGTCCAATTGCGACGACGTACAAGCCGGCGACGATCATCGTTGCGATGCCGGACGAGCCGGCAATAACGTGATCGGAGCGCATCAACGCCAGCAGAGAAACAGCGCCGATCAACACAATGCTGCCCAACAGCGCGGCCATTCGCGTGCTTGATTGCCGTGCAGACACCAGTAAGACCGACACCAATAGCGCGCCAGCGACGGCGCAGTCACGCGCCCATGCCCAATCCGCCGTTGCAGCGACAGTCGAATCGACCGCTGAGAAGTGACCAGCTAATACCCCGGCACAGAACAACGCGACAACTGCAAACGACGCCGCTATGACTAACCAGCGGGAATCACGGTCAGCGATCGAGAGCCCGGCGCAGGCGGACACAAGGTGCGCTGCGCCAACAATGACAAGCAATTCGGCGAGCACGGGTGTCGCCGCCGACAGATCGCTGGCAGCCAACCCGATCACTGCCACTGCACACAGTGAGGCGATGACAACGACAATCAGGCCGACACCGAATGCGCTACTTTGCCGCACCTCCGCATCGGGCCATGCAGGCGCCGGAGTTGATACGGGAGGTTTGCGCTGAGTAATCGACAAAGTTGTTGCCGCCGCTTCTAGTTTTATCGGCCACCATCCTGAATTATGCGTGCGCAGCACGATACGTCAACGTTTGTCCTGTCTCCAAACGGCGACATCACCTTACGTGCGCATCGAGATCAGGGCCAACTCGAAGGCATCACAAAGAAGCAGTCTTGCGAATGACAGGACGAATGAAACGTTATCAGATCAGGGAGGGATTCAGCTTTTTTGTCACGACTGCGGGATGCAGCGCAACTGAACGAGAAAGACTGCGCGGTTCGCCCAGACCAGATGCGATCGAACGCGATCGTATTGGGGACCCGGTTGACTCCGTTGCGGAGCCAACCGGGCATACACAGGTGTTAGGACAAATGCTTATTGACGTGCTTGGTCATCTCGAACATCGAGACCTGTCTCTTACCGCCAAACACCGGTCTCAGTTTGTCATCGGCATTGATATTTCGCCGGTTTTTGCTGTCCTGAAGATCATGACGCTTGATGTAGGC
>JBFKXV010000105.1:0-7533 GCA_041637935.1 Burkholderiales bacterium
GAGGACGAGACCGGCCAGATCAACCTGGTGGTGTGGCCGTGGGTGGCAGAGCGCCAGCGCCGCATCGTGCTGCACGCGCGCCTGCTGCTGGCCAGCGGCACCGTCGAGCGCGACGGCGAGGTGGTGCATTTAATCGCGGGACGGCTTGAGGACCACAGCCGGCTGCTGGGAAAACTTCAAACGCGATCACGGGATTTCGAATGAAGGTAGCGGCTTGAAATAGTTTAGTATTGCTTGACACCTAGAACGGGGACCTGGACGATCCAAAGGGCAAACTCCTGTCCATTTCTTTGGGTGAACTAAACGGCATCAAAACTACTATTTTTTAAGGCTTAAGCTAGGCAACAAACCCGCAAGGCGTTCGCGAGAATCTTCAAGACGCATTCTAAGTGATTGATATAAGAATATCAGGACACCAGAAGGCATGACGATTTCGAATCAACAGAACGTATACATAGTCTTGCCAAACGAAAAGAAGTAATTCAGATGGAGAGGTAGAGTAATAACTGAATTCTCATAGGCATGCCAATAAGGAGATTCCGCTCCGGGCGCCGGGTAAGAGTAAATTAAGTCCAGATTAGCCTCTGCCCGATTGACTGCTGATTACGGCTGCTTACGCATAGTTTAAAGATGGCAGATAGATGCAGAATGTACACGAGGGTTAATAGATCAAAGTCGCGTTGGCGATCCAACATCGTCGGATGCAGCGTGGGTTCCCTAATCAGACTTGTGATACTGACTTCTGGGTTCGCCTTTACACTCGCGACCGGTGTTGCCGCTAACGTCTGTGCCGATGCCAAACCGAGTACAAAGCAATTTACGACGGCTCTTTAAAGCATCGACGTCACAATTCACGCCGTCGTTCCTGCACGTGATCGTAATTCCAAATAATCCGAGCCTCCTTTAGTCGCCGGCACTCCCTTGGCTGCGCGATATGTTTGAGCGTTGACAATCTTATCGTCAGACCTCGGCCAAGAAACAGACGCCAAGAAGTTTGCTGCAGGGCGTGGCTCCTACCTGTCGTATTTCATATATAATTTTGTGCTCTTGACGTGGCGGGCAGGTGCACAGTGACGGAGACAATCGCATTAACGGGCAAATCGATTGATCTCGAGGTCAGGCGATTATCGCATCGATCCGCACAGCAGCTAACTCGGATCTGCGCGCGCATTGTGTAGTTGCATCAATGGCATGGGGCCATCAATCCAGCGGCAATGACTCCAACAATTGTCGCCGGGAGGGGACGTGTAAAGCTCATCGGGTGCGCGTCACATCCGCTCGCGGATGCGCTGAAAGCGCAGAAACTCCTGTCCCCGAGGTGGATAGATCGCTGCTCCGAGCACCCGATCGTTGCCCGAATCCAGAATCTGATTCATTACTTTTGGGCCATAGTCCTCTTCCTGGATGCCAATGACCTTTGCGAGACTTGCTCCAACAGATCCCACGGGAGCGCTCATCCACACGTTTACACAGTTGACACATTCGTCGTCGAAGTTGATGGGTCCGCTCCTTCGGCGCGCCTCGGCCCGAAGCGCGCACGCCCGCTCGCGCAACTTCGCAAATTCGTCGCTGGTAAGCTGAACCAGGCGTTCAGTAAGAATCGAGGTCGACTCGCGGAAGCGCGTTTGGTGGCCCCCGCTGTTCAGCGTCCAGTATGGCTCGCGGCCACGCGGCGTCTCGTACTCAACGTGGTACACCTTGGTGCCGAGGCGCAGATAGAGATGATCAGAGTCCCGGTGGCGGACGCAGAAGAGGCCCACCACCCGTTGGCGCGACCCGAAACTCGCGATGAATGCAGGCATCTTGCCCACTGGCACCTGCACGTAGTGTCGCACGAGGCCGCGGACGTTGGAACGGGTGAACAGCACCAGGCTGCGCGAGCGGTGATGCGTGCGCACAAAGTGCTCAAAGCGTTCCGTGTGTTCGTTGCGAAGCGTCACGTCGATTATGTTTCTTATATTCCGCTTTTCGCCCATCGATACTTCCCGCTTGAACCTTGCCAGCGGCTCTGACCTTCGGTGCACGGCCCGCGCGCCAAGCTAAGGGCGTACCCTGTGATTTTCTACGCTTCCGGCACCAGTTCCCGCGCCGTCAGCCTTTGATCGCTCGCTCCGGGCTCCAGAGCTTGAGCAGGCGAGTCGCTGTCATTACACCCATACAGGCCTAGAACATTCTGATCATCTCCGCTTTTAGCCGGTAGTGGAACTCAAACTCACAGGCAACACCAGCGGCCACACACACGATCGCACCAAATCCGCCGAGAACATCAGTCGCCAAACGCAATACCCGGAAAAAATGAACGCCCTCCATTCGGGCGGCGATTTGAATCTCGGCGTTCGCGTCCGGATTTCGCGAGTGTGCCAGGCGTGGACATAAAATACAGCAGAAGTGTCGGAGTAGAACGCGCTGTTGCGAGCTGACGCCGCGGCGAAGCCATTTCCGCCGTTTTCTTGCTCCGGACGGATTGAGCCAGCCGACTTCATTATGATTCCCGCTTACCCGTAGTCTCCCACTACGGAACCGCAATCCGGGTTAACCGCGGGCCGTGGTCACGATCCGTTACGCAGCACGAGCCCGATCGCGCAGTCCGCCGAGCGGCCAGCATCAGCCGCAATCCATCCGGCTCCTACGAGGCTCCGCGAGATTGCGACCGCGCGACGCGGCGTCGCCCTGACAGCAGCCCGGGCAGTCCCTCCGGAAGCGCCAGTACGATCACCATGATGAGTACTCCCATCGCGCCAAGATGCCAGTTGAGCAGGTGACTCCAGGTCAGTGTGCCGAGCGTTTCAACAATGAACGCACCTGCTACGGGGCCAAACACAGTAGCACCGCCGCCGAGCAGGAAGATCACAAACGACTTCACCGCGATGCCCATATCGAAGACTGCGGGCGGATCGATGTACGATACCCAGTAAGCGTTGATGGCGCCCGCGGCTGCCGTCAACGCCGCGCTAATCATCCAGGCGAATGTTTTGCAGCGCAGCGTGTGCACCCCCATCGCCTCGGCCTTGGTTTCATTGTCACGTATGGCGCGGCAGGCGAGTCCGATGCGGCGGCTGCTGAACTGCCAGGTGATCCACACGCTGACCAGCATCAGACCAAGGAACAGGTAATAGAACAAGATCGCGTTTTCGCTCGGGTTCCCGGGCGGCAATGGCAGTGTTAGGCCGATGGCACCGCCGGTGAGCGGGCGCGTATTGCTGACGATCTCCCGCACAGCCTCGTTCAGGCCCAGCGTGGCGATCGCAAAATAGTGGCCCTTGAGACGCAGCAACAGGGGGGCGACCGGCAACACGACGAGTGGTGCGATCACAGTGGCCACCAGCGCGGCGGCCGCGAACGGTAGCCCGACTTTTACCATTAGGATGGCCGTGATGTAGTTGCCCAGACCAAAGAAAACCACGTTGCCAAAAGCGGGATAGCCGGTATAGCCGGCCATGATGTTGATACTCTGTGCGAGCACCGCGAACATGAAGATGCCGGACAATACGCGCAGCCAGTAGGTGTTGATCAGGGCCGGGGCTACGATCAGCGTGGCCCCAGCAAGCGCAAGCAGCACGGGCAACCAAGCGCGCGAGACCAGGCCTCGTTCCGCCATCGACTCAGACTCGGGGGTCGGCAAGGTAGCGTTTACCGAACAAGCCGCGGGGACGCAGCACCAGTATCGCCACCAGCAGGATGAAGCTCACGGCATCGCGCATGCCCGGAACGAACAGGCCGGACACGAGGTTCTCGGCGACGCCGAGCAGGACACCGGCGAAAATCGCGCCGGTCATACTGCCCAGTCCCCCGAGCACCACGATCACGAACGATTTCATCGTGAAGCCGTCTCCCGCGACCGGGGAGAAGGCGTACAGAACCGCCATTAACGAACCGGCCGCACCCGCCATTGCGGCGCCCAGACCGAATGCGATGGCGCGCATGCGCGCGATGTCGATGCCGAGAATCGTGGCCGCACGCGGGTTTTGTGCGATCGCGCGAATCGCGCGACCAGTGCGTGCGTAGGTAAGGAACAGGTGCAATGCCAGCGTCAGAAGCAGGGCACCGGCGAAAACCGCCACGCGCACGTAAGGGATTCGGATGTCACCGAACTGCCACGCCGCGGCGCCGTACGGCACGGTGATGGAACGCACGTCGGCGCTGAACAACGCGAGGTTGACGTTCACCAGCAGCATATTAAGTCCGAAGGTGAGGATCAGTGTCATGAATAGCGTTGTCCGCAGCACACGGTTGAGCAGCACGCGTTGCAGCAGGTAGCCAAATACGAACAGCGCCGCGGCCGAGGCTGGCAGCGTCAGGAATGGATCAATGCCGGCGCGAGTCGAGATCAGCCAGGTGATGTACGCACCCATAATGATCATCGAACCGTGGGCAAGGTTGATGAGGTTGGTGACGCCCCAGATCAGCGAGAAACCCATCGCCATGCAGGCGTACAGACCGCCCAGCAGGATTCCAGAGATGATGACCTGCAGCGTCAACATGCGCGGGTCCGCGACAAGCCGTGTTCAAGCGCCTCAATGATGCCAACGCGCAACATTCCGACGGCCTGAGAGGTGGCGGCGGTTCGTGCCGCCACGGTTCTGCCGGCGTTAGGGCGCGCGTCGTCGGTCAACGCTTGGGTATCGGATAAACAAATTTCGACTGAGCGAATTCAGTGGGGTACACCACCACCGGCTTGCCGCCCTGAATCTGGATCACGCCCATGCCTTTGGCGATGTTCTGACCTTTTTCGTTAAAGCGCACTGGACCGTACGCCGTCATGATGTTTGTCTGAGCCAGCGCGTCCCGCACCTTCTGCGGATCCAGTGAACTGGCTTTTTCAAGCGCGCGCTGGTAAACCTCCAGGGCGGCTACGGACTGCGGAGGATGATAGTCGCAGGCGTGCCCAGTCTCGTTGCGGCAAATCTCCGCAATGTCCGCCGACGTCCAGCCGAAGATCTCGTCCTTCCAGCCCATATTCGGCGTCCACTGCACCGGCTCAAGCAGGTATTCCGCCCGCGGCCCCAGCGATTCGATGAAACCAGGCAGAGTCGGGCCAAGGGTGAAACCCAGCATCTTCAGGTCCAGACCCTGCTCTACCGTCTGCCGCGCAATGACCTGCATATCGCCGGTGTAGCCACCGCCGAGGAGAATGTCCGGGTTCTTCGCCTTAATCGCCGCCAGCATCGCCGAGAAGTCCTTGGTGCCGCTCGGGTACCCCTCCTTATAGACGACTGTGAGACCGGCTGCCTTGGCCTGCATCTCGGCTGCGTCGATGGCGGCCTGCGGAAACAGCGAATTCTCGTGTATCAGCGCCACGCGCTGGCCGCGTGGCGTCGCATCCGCGGCCATCTTAATCATGTTGGCGGTGTATTGATCGACCGGAGTGAGCGTCGCGAACAAGTACTTGAAGCCTCGGTCGTATACGCTTGTGGCAGCGGCGTGTGCAGCGACCATCGGCACACGGTGTTTTTCCGCGACCGCGCTCGCGGCAAACGTGATTCCGCTGGAGTACGGACCAAGCAGCAGCGTAATGCCATCTTCGGTAATTAGCTTTTCGTAGAGCTTGGCTGACGTGTTAGCGTCGCTCTGATCGTCGTAGTATTTGATGGCCACTTTGTACGTCTTTTCGCCGACCGTGATGCCGCCCTTCTCATTGATGTATTTAACGTAAATGTCATAGCCTTCCTTAACCAGGCGCCCCTCAGTAGACATTTTGCCCGTCAAAGACAATGCTGCGCCGAAGGTGATGACGTCCTCGGTTGCCGTCACCGGTGCTGCCAGAATCGCCGTAAGCGCGACGCTGGACAGGCACATCTGCATCAGCCTGAGAGAAGCTCGCTTTATAGAAAAAGTTGAATGGGTCATCACGTTACTCCTTCTTGTATTCTATAAACACCCCGTAGGTCGCGGCCAGTATAACTATGATCAGGTCAACAGTGTGCGATTTTGTTTCCTTGGATCTTACTCATAAATGTTCGAATGCTAAGTGAACCGCGGCGTAGCCCGCCATTGACATCCGGACAGATACCCAAAAAGGAATTCCAATTGCCGAGGCACACCTGCAAATAAATGAATTACACAAGTCGTCGGGTAGCCACTTCGCGAATAGTTCGTTCAGCATCGACGTGACGGACGGGAATATCTTCGGCTTAGGCGATCCAAGTGGCGCCGGTAAGCCCTTGGTTCTGAACGCCATCAGCGATCTGTGCAAGGAGCAAGCCGGCAGTATCGAGGTGGCGGGCAAGGACGTAAAGCCCGTTCACCCGCTCGACCAGCTAAGCGGTGTGCGCATCGCCTTTCTGCCGCAGGTGAACTCGATTATCGAAGAGATCATGGCCAATAGGAATCTCCGGCTGTTCGGGCGGCCGCACAAGCAGCCACTTGTAATAAGCACCGCCGCCGAGCCGGTACTCGTGTGCAATCCGCCACTCGGCGGTGTATGCGCTGCCGCAGGGCGATCGACGCGTTCTTGAGATCTCGTGTGTAATTGTGATGGGCTCCGCAGTGCTGTGGGTCGATGAGCCGTTTATCGGACTGGACGCTCGTGTGACCGCCATGATTTTCGATGCGCTGTGCGATCTTCAGCGGCGCGAAGGGCGCACCATTGACATGGTCGAGCAAAATGTATTATCTGGTCTGGAATTAGCCATATCGACTATGTGATGGCGTGGGGTGCACGCTGCACGCGGCGCCAAGCTTTTGCGCGATAACGTGCTGCACCGCCGTTTTCATAAGGCGTGAAACGACCCTCTCATAGCACTCACAAAGCAGTGCTGCCCGATTCGCGGTAGCGCCTGCGCAGCGCGTCGCGGTCAACCTTATTGGTGCTGTTGCGGGGCAGTTCGTCGACGAAGAATACTTCACGGGGCAGTTTATAGCCGGCCAGCATTTTGCGACAATGGGTCCGCACGTCTTCAGCGCTGAGCCTGGCGCCCGGAGCCGGTACCGCGAAGGCCACCACCCGCTCGCCCCATTTTTCGTCCGGTACACCGATGACGGCCGCCTCCATTACTAGACTGCAGGCGGCCAGCGCTTGCTCCACCTCCACCGGATAGATGTTCTCCGCGCCGCTGATGATCAAATCCTGCCGCCGACCACAGATGTAGAGAAAGCCATCGGCGTCACGGTATGCCAAATCTTGAGTGTGCCACCAGCCATTGCGTAGACACTCGCGGGTTAACTCCTCACGGCCCCAGTAGCCGCGACACACAAAGGGGCTGCGCACGGTGAGTTCGCCCACCTCTCCGGCTCCCACCACGCGACCGTCCGCGTCTACAAGGCGCACGTCTACGCTATAGGCGGGCTTGCCCACCGAACCTTTTTTCGCAAAGCGGCTGGCGGCGTCAAGGAAGGTGGTCACCGGCCCGCCCTCAGTGCTGCCGTAGGTGTTTATGAAGTCCACCTCGGGAAATTGCTCGTAGATCGCATCCAGCACTTGAGGAGACATTGGCTCGCCGCCGGTGGAGAGAATGCGAAGCGCTCCCCTATCGAAAGCATTCATCTCCGGCGCTTCCAGCACCCGGCGCCACAAGGTGGGGTAGACGCTGACGA
>JBFKXV010000106.1:0-7528 GCA_041637935.1 Burkholderiales bacterium
GCGAGCAACAAATCGGAGTCGCCGCCGCGGATCAGCATCGTTGGGCAGGTGATTTTGTCCCACACATTCCACAGATCAACGTCTTCAATCGAGTCCGAGAAGGCGTGTGCGATGGACGGATCATAAATCAGCCTCACTTTCCCGTCCTCGTCGTGCGTGACCGAATGCTCTACCAGATGCCGCCACTGCTCATCGCTGAGCGGGCCAAATCCGGCTGATACGAAACGCATATAGGTTTCCGCCTCATCGATCGAGACAAAGGAGATGTCTTTTCCGACGTAGTTGGCGATTCGCTCGAGCGCCACTTTCGGTATAAACGGGCCGACGTCGTTGACCACCATACGGCGAATCGGGTTGCCATTCTGGGCGGCCATCAACATGCCAATGATTCCGCCCATTGAGGTGCCGATCCAGTCGATCGAGTGTGCGCCGCTGCGCGCAATCAGTGCGCCCATGTCAGCACAGTACTGCGGGTAGGCGTAATCCTGACCATTGGCGAGCCAACTGCTTTTTCCGCGGCCGGCAACATCAGGACAAAGAACGCGAAAGCGATCCGCCAGCGACTCCGCCAGCGCATCGAAATCGCGCCCGTTTCGCGTCAGGCCATGCACGCACAGCACCACGCGGTCGTTATCGGGATCACCCCATTCGTAATAGTGGATCCGGTGAAACCCGGACGGGCCAAGGCCAAAAAAACTTTGTTCTCTCATAAGCCGTTTTCTACATTGTGCGCCAGGCGTCTGCCGCATCCTCGCAATCGCTGTGCCACAGGGCCCGTTTCCGGCGCATCGTCATAAAGGCTGCATTGCGATGATTGCCGGGTGCCAGTGGCGAAGGGTTCGTATCGCCGCAATCGCGGCAAAATTTGACCCTGAAACAACTCGGTTGTTTCAGCACGCCATGTGTTTCAGCACGTTATGGTACCCGGTTAGCGGTGCACCCACTGGTGCATTAGCGCGCCGACTACAGTGGACGTTGCCCAATCGTCGAAACGCACGTTACCGAGGTTGGACACGAGGTCACCGGCCGTTGCCGGGTTTCAAGCGTGCGGTGACAGCACCCAGACGAGCGCGCCGAGGGCGCCGAACAGCATGGCGAGGTGGAACCACGCCCACAATTGGTAGCGTCGCGCCAGACGCAGGGGGTCGAGGTCAGAGATCAGAAACAGACGCCCGTCACGCGGCTTGTGCATGACGTTGGTTCCCGATTGCAGGCGGATATTTTTGTGTTCCTTGTTAACGTCGCGGCGCGCCTGTTGCCGCGCCAGCATCCATTCTTGTTCGTTGA
The DNA here is from genome assembly GCA_041637935.1 of Burkholderiales bacterium. GTDB lineage: Bacteria > Pseudomonadota > Gammaproteobacteria > Burkholderiales > Eutrophovitaceae > SG8-40. Next base: position 1,288 of record JBFKXV010000106.1, read on the forward strand.
TCTCGCCGTCGCCGTCGAGGTCAAAGCGCTTGAGCAGATCTTTCTTTTTCTGTTTCCACTCAGCCAGCAGGTCGGCCACGTCCTGTCTGAAATCGAGATTGCTGTTGGCGCCACCGACGGTTGAAAATTGGCCGAGCGCGTAGATCCTTGCCTGGGGCAGCAACAGCCACTCAGTGTAGCGATGGTTACCCTGGACCCAGCGTTCCTTGCGCTTGGCGATGACCTCGGCGTGTTCCGGATCGACCATACAGCGCCCGGACCCGTCATCGAGCATGAAGCTCTCGTCGCTCTGTCCACTGTTCATGCGCCGCCACTTGTTGTCGCCGGTTTTCTGCTCGATGATGAACTTGTACCAGACGCACGGAAGTGCAGTGCAACGCGACAGAATCGGCCCGCCCGGATGGTGGTGAGCGCGCCCGACCAATTCAACATAACCCTGTGCCGCCGAGCCGATGTTGGAAGTCGGTGTATCGGTGATACTGCGCGCGCGCCGGTAACTCATCACCCAGGCTGCCGCCGCGAGAACGAGAATACTTGTCAGCGATGCGATCCACGCTTCGCGAGTGCGCATCTCGAAGCCGATAACCAGCAACACCAGGTACCCGCCAACGGTCAGCGGTTCGATGATACGCAGACGCAACGAGTCGAGCATCAGAATTCAAATGCGGATAGTCAACGGATGTAAATAGTCCGGCGTCAAGCGAAATCCACAGGCCACTAGCGGACTGGAGCTAGTCAGGCAAACAGCTCTTTCATGTTGACGTCAGCCAGCTGTTCTTTTTCGAATTCGAGCAGATCGAATGGTTTGAAGTTGAACATGCGGGCGACGATCACGTCGGGAAACTGCTCAATGCGCACGTTGTTGATATTGACACTCTCGTTGTAGAACTCGCGCCGGTCGGCGATGCCATTTTCCAGACCGGTGATGCGTGCCAGCAGATGCTGGAACGTCTCTACGGCTTTTAACTCGGGATACGCTTCGATGGTCGCGAAAATATTACCCAGTCCGCCGCGCAGAATTGTTTCTGCCTGACCAAGCGCCGGGATGTCCTGCTTGATCCTGGCGTCCTGAACCCGCGAGCGGGCCTCGGTGACTTTCTGCAAGGTCTCCTGCTCGAACTGTTTGTATTGCTTGCACGTTTCAACCAGCTTGGGCAGTTCGTCGTGACGCTGCTTGAGAAGCACGTCGATATTCGACCAGGCCTTCGAGACGTTGTGCTTTATCGTCACGAGGTTGTTGTACATCATGATCGTCCAGACGATGACGACTGCAATGATTACCAGAATTACAATATTGCTGATATCCATTTCACCTCCTTAACCTGCGTCTTCGTGACCGGTACGCCAGCCGGTCGGTGACCGTCGCCGTATGCGTTGCCGAGAGGGCCGTTTGACGGCAGGAGCCGGCGTATTCCGATCAGTCATGCGAGGCTTCCGGGCGGGCCGTATCGACGCCGTCAAGCGTCGTCCGGCAGCCCCTATAATCAGCAATGGGGCGAGTACCTTCAGCCTGTGCGAACATTACGAAAAACATGCACGATTCCTGCCAACAAGCGTGAAAGTCGGAGAGATGAGTTACAAAACGATAATCTTTGAAGAAGACGGCGTGATCGCGAAAATAACGCTGAATCGCCCGGATGACGGCAACATGTTCACCGCGGCGATGTGTCATGAGTTGCGTGACTGTATTGAAGGCATCCGGCGAGAGACGCGTACCCGCGTCGTGGTCCTGACCGGCGCCGGGGAGCGCTTCTTTTGCATCGGCGGGCGCAAGGAGGGAATGGAAGACAGCCTGCTGTATGCCGGTGTGCTGCCGACGCTCGAGATGTATGAAGCGATTGACCGGCTGCAAAAACCGGTGATCGCGAGCGTTAACGGCTTCGCCGTCGGTGGTGGTAATGTGCTGCAAATGGTCTGTGACCTGACCATCGCCAAGCAAAGCGCTGTGTTTCGCCAGGTTGGTCCGATGATGGGATCGTTCGATGCAGGTTACGGCACCTGGTACCTGGAAGATCTGGTCGGGAAGAAGCGCGCCAAGGACATGTGGTACACCAATCCCAAGATCAGCGCCGCCAAAGCATTGGAAATCGGGCTGATCAACCGCGTTGTGCCGGACGACAAGCTGGCTGAAGAGACGCGCACGTACGCGTTGGAAGTCGCGGCGCGCGGCAGCTTTGCCCTGGCATCGATCAAGGGTGCATTCAATGCGCGCCACGGCGGCGTATCAGGCCTGTCACGCGTGACCCACGATCTGTTACTGCGGCAATACCTGGAAACCGGTGAATCAAAGGAATTACGCGATTCGTTTGCCAACAAACGTGCACCGGACGCCGACAAGTTTGGTCACTGAAGCATCCGAATAATCATGCACGCGTTTCTGACCCTGCACGATCCTGCCAAGGCGCGCCAGTACTACGAAAGCGGTGTCTGGGCGGCGGACACGTTCTATTCGTTGATGGCCGCGCACGCGAAGCAGCACCCAGCGGAGCTCGCTGTGCGCGATCGTCATCGCAGTGTCGACTGGCAGACGCTCAAAGCGTGGGCCGACGGCACGGCCGCCGATTTGCGGGCGCAGGGACTGGTTCAGGGCGACCGCGTCTGTATCTGGATGTCCAACCGCATCGAGGCGGTTGTCATGCTGTTGGCCTGCTCGCGAGAAGGCTTTGCCTGCAACCCGTCGCTGCACCGGACCCATACCTGCGAAGACATTATTGATTTGCTCGAGCGCCTTGATGCAAAAGTATTGGTCACCGAACCGGGCTGGGGTGCCGACCGCGATGCCATTGATTTCAATTCGGCGCTGGCGCGTGTCGACCGTCTGTGTAAAGTCTACTCGCCGGAAAGTTTCCCGCAGCCGGGCGCGCAGCCAGCCACAGCCGCTACAGAAAATCCTGATCTGGTCAGCTATTTGGCGTTTACATCAGGCACGACGGGCACGCCGAAATGTGTCATGCATTCATGCAACACGATATTGGCCAATGCGCGCGACATGGTCGCCGACTGGAAGGTGGATGCAGACACGCACTTGCTGACGCTGAGCCCGATTTCTCACCACATCGCCTGGGTCGGCGTGAGCCAGTGGCTGCTGAGCGGGTGCAGGTTCTTCCTGGGTGATCCGCCGTCGGGGATGACACATCTTGACTGGATCGTCGAAACCGGAGCGACCTATGTGATGGGCGTGCCGACACATGCGATGGATGTGCTGGCGCAATGCCGCGACGCTGGCGCCAAACGTATCGGTCGCGTCAGCGTTTTCTATATGGCCGGCGCGGCGATCCCGCCCACAGTCGCTGAAGCCTTTGTACAGCTCGGCATTACGCCGCAAAATGTATACGGCATGACCGAAAACTCCTCGCACCAATACACCCATCGCGACGATGCATTCGATGTGATTGTCAATACCTGCGGTCGCGGCGGGCGTGCCTACGAGGTAAGGATTTTTGACGTGGCTGACAGCAATGTCGAAGCACCGGGCGGCGCGGTCGGCCAAATCGGCGGGCGCGGCGGCGCACTGATGCTCGGTTACTATGGTAACCAGCAAGCGACTGCCTGCAGCTTCAATGACGCAGGCTGGTTTCTGTCCGGAGACCTTGGCTCACTCGATGCACAAGGTAATCTCAAAATCGAGGGCAGGCTCAAGGACCTGATCATCCGCGGCGGGCACAACATCTATCCGGCCGAAATCGAAGCGCGCGCCTTGCGTCACCCGCACATCGACAAAGTCGCCGCTTTCCCCGTAGCTGACGAACGGCTTGGCGAGAAAGTGTGTCTTGCTGTGATAGGCCATATCGAACCCGATGAATGCCTGAGACATCTGGCCGCCGAAGGGCTGTCGAAGTACGACATGCCTGAGTACTTTCTTCGTATGGACACCTTCCCGCTGACTGCCAGCGGAAAGATTCTCAAGCGTGAACTGGTCGCCATGGTCAAGCGTGGTGAGATCGAGCCGATGCCGATTGGTCATCAAATGGCAAAGGAAAAAGCATGACAGTTGTGCAAGTTTCACGTCGCGAGGAAGCTGCGCTGATAACCTTGAACCGTCCGCAGGCGCTCAATGCGCTGTCGTTCAGCATCCTCGATGAACTTGGTGCGGCGTTTGAGGCAGTGGCAAGCTCCGATGCCCGCGTATTGCTGATAACCGGAGCCGGAGAAAAGGCGTTCTGTGCCGGTGCCGATATCAAGGAACTGCGTAACCGCGATGCCTTGTCTCAGAAGCGTGGCGCCGAGCACGGCCAGGCGGTGTTCTCCAAACTTACAACGTTACCGATGCCGTCGATCGCGGTGATCAACGGCTACGCGTTCGGTGGCGGCCTGGAGCTCGCGATGGCGTGCACCTTCAGAATTGCAACGCAGAACGCGCGCATGGGCTTGCCCGAAATCAAGCTCGGGCTCATTCCCGGCTACGGCGGCACACAGCGCCTGCCGAGGTTGATCGGTGAAGCGCGCGCACTGGAAATGATCATGACCGGGCGCGCAGTCAAGCCCGACGAGGCCGAGCGCATTGGCCTGGTCAATCGCATCGTTGATGGTGATGCAATTGAGCAGGCGTTGGCTTTTTCGCGGGAGTTTACCGGTTACAGCCTGCCGGCTTTGGGCTTTGCGCGCTCGGCGGTGATGCGCGCGCTGGACCTGCCGGTGGCCGAAGGATTGAAAATCGAAGCAGACCTTTCGACGCTGGCGTTCGGTATGGAGGATGCCGAAGAGGGCATGGCCGCATTTGAAGAAAAGCGCAAGCCGGAGTTTCGCGATGAATAAGCCGCGTTACATTTATCCCCGTCCCATCAGTGGCGTTGGCGCCGTGCTGCTGAAACGGCCCATGACATTGCTTGACCGAAAATATGTCTGCGTCGGCGGCGGGCATGGGATCAATCAACAATGAAACTGTTCGAACAACTTGCTCGTCAGCGTCGCTGGCCCGATGAGGAGCGCATCGTCCTCGATCAGATTCGGAAAGTCGCAAACGATGTCATCGCGCCCAACGCCGCACGCTACGACGAAACCAGTGACTACCCGGCGGAGAGCGTCGATGCGCTGATGGCGCTTGGCATGAATGGCATTTTCGTACCGGCAGAATATGGCGGCACGCCGATGTCATATGCGTTGTACCTGGAGTGCGTCAAGGTCATCGCCGCGGCTTGCGCATCGACCGGTGTTATTTATGCGACCAATTTCAACGGCGTCAAGCCGCTGGTGGACTTTGGAACCGAAGAACAGAAGCAGCGCTTGCTGCCGCGCATTGTCAAGGGCGGTATCGGAGCAATTGCAATCACCGAGCCGGCGGTGGGATCCGATGCCACGGGTATGAAGACCAGTTTTACGCCGGACGGCGACGAGATCGTAATCAATGGCTCCAAAACGTTTATCAGTAACGGCAGCGTTGCCGAACTGGTATTCCTGTTCGGAAAATGGTCAGAGATTGACGATCGCAGGGGCGCTATTTCAGCTGTCATCGTCGAGAAGGGCGCGCCGGGATTCAGCGTGCTGCGCACTGAAAGGAAAATGGGGCATCGGGCCGCACCGACAGTCACGCTGGCATTCGAGAACTGCCGTGTACCGCGCGCCAATCTCATTGGCGAACCCGGTACGGGACTGGCGACACTACTGGTAGCGCTCAACAAGTCGCGACCCAGCATGGCGGCTCATGCACTTGGGATTGCCCGCGCCGCTTTTGACGACATCGTCGCCTACACCAACGAGCGCAAACAGTTCGGGCAGCACGTGATCGACTTTCAAGGCAACCAGTTCCTGATCGCGGATCTTGCCAGCGAGTTGGCGATGACCGAGCTATGGCTCGATTATGTTGCCGGGTTGGTCGACGCCGATGCATCGGATTTTGGCCTCGAGGCATCGATCGCTAAGCTGCGCGCTTCCGATCTGGCAATGCGTATGTCGACCGAAGCGGTTCAGTTGCACGGTGGCTACGGCTACTGTTCGGACTACCGTGTCGAGCGCCTGATGCGAGACGCCAAAGTCACGCAGATTTGGGAAGGCACCAACCAGATTCACCGGCAGCTTATTGGCCGCAGTTTCAGAATCAAATGACGCAGTTAATCAAATCAGTCGGTGTATGTGGTGCAGGGGGCACGATGGGTGCCGGCATTGCCATCGTCGCGGCGCGTGCCGGGTTCGAAACAATCAGTTATGACCTGAAACAGGAAACGCTACAGCGGGCGGCCAAACAGACAGCCGCTTTCTTCGGCAAATCGGTCGAGCGCGGCAAGATGACCGGCGAAGAGCGTGA
>JBFKXV010000107.1:0-7488 GCA_041637935.1 Burkholderiales bacterium
ACCGATTCGCTCGGCATCCCGTACATTTTCAAGGCCTCGTACGACAAGGCGAACCGTAGTTCAGGTGCCTCGTTCCGCGGCATTGGTAAGGAAAAGGGTCTGCAGATACTTGGTGCGGTTCGCGAACAACTCGGCGTCCCGGTGTTGACCGATGTGCACACTGAAGATGAGGTGGCTGCTGTTGCGCAGGCGGTGGATGTGTTGCAGACACCGGCCTTCCTGTGCCGGCAGACCGATTTCATCCGTGCCGTCGCCTCCGCCGGTAAACCGGTCAACATCAAGAAGGGCCAATTCCTGTCGCCACATGAAATGAAGAATGTGGTCGACAAGGCACGCGAGGCAAGCGGGCAGGACAACATCATGGTGTGCGAGCGGGGCGCGTCGTTTGGCTATAACAACCTGATATCGGACATGCGCTCGCTGGCGATCATGCGTGAAACCGGCTGCCCGGTGGTGTTCGACGCGACGCACTCGGTGCAATTGCCCGGCGGGCAGGGCGCGGCGAGCGGCGGGCAGCGCGAATTCGTGCCGGTTCTGGCGCGCGCCGCAGTTGCCAGCGGCGTGGCCGGGGTATTCATGGAAACCCATCCAGACCCCGAGCGGGCGCTGTCGGACGGTCCGAATGCGTGGCCGCTTGAATACATGAAGCCAATGCTGGAAACACTGAAAAAGATTGATGAGGCTGTGAAACAACGCGGTTTCGAGGAGAATCTGGTCGCCGCCGGAGGATAATCTCAGCGCAGTGGGCGTAGCGCAAAGCGTGCTTGCGCACGAAGACTGACCAACGAGATCCGGCGCAAGACAACTGGCGCAACATAACCAAGCAATAACAGAATCAGGGAACAATATGAGCTCGATTGTCGATATCGTTGGCCGGGAAATTCTGGATTCCCGGGGAAACCCCACCGTAGAGGCGGACGTCCTGCTCGAATCGGGTATTAGTGGGCGTGCTGCGGTACCGTCCGGCGCTTCGACCGGCAGCCGGGAGGCGGTGGAATTGCGTGACGGAGACGACAACCGTTACGGTGGCAAGGGCGTTCTCAAGGCCGTCGAACATATAAACACAGAGATATGTGAGGCAATTGTCGGCCTGGATGCCATCGAACAGGCTTTCATTGACCAGACGCTGATTGAACTCGACGGCACCGAGAACAAGTCGCGGCTGGGTGCGAATGCCTTGCTTGCGGTGTCGATTGCGGTAGCCAAAGCGGCGGGCGACGAAGCGGGGTTGCCGCTATATCGCTACCTCGGCGGCGCCGGACGCATGCAGTTACCGGTGCCGATGATGAATGTCATCAACGGCGGTGCTCACGCCAACAACAGTCTGGATTTGCAAGAGTTCATGATCATTCCCGTCGGCGCAGAAAGTTTCCGCGAGGCATTGCGCTGCGGTGCGGAGATTTTCCAGACCCTGCGCAAGCTGATCGACTCCAAGAGCATGCCCACCACCGTCGGTGACGAAGGTGGTTTCGCTCCGAACCTGCCGAACAATGAAGCGGCTTTACAATTTATTCTCGAGGCCGTCGAGTCAGCCGGCTATTCCGCCGGTTCGCAGGTCGCGATTGGACTCGATTGTGCCAGTTCGGAGTTCTTCAAGGATGGAAAATACCATCTCGAGTCCGAGGGACTCGAACTCGGCGCGAGCGAGTTTGCCGACTATCTGGCAGCGTGGGTCGACAAGTATCCGGTCATTTCGATCGAGGATGGCATGGCAGAGGGTGATTGGGAAGGATGGAAGATTCTGACCAAAAAGCTCGGCAACAAAGTTCAGCTGGTCGGTGACGATCTGTTCGTAACCAATACCCGAATTCTGTCCGAGGGAATCAGCCAAAACGTCGCCAACTCGATCCTGATCAAGGTAAACCAGATCGGAACGTTGACGGAAACATTTGCCGCTATAGAGATGGCCAAGCGCGCTGGGTACACAGCAGTCATTTCGCATCGCTCCGGCGAAACCGAAGATGCTTTCATCGCCGATCTTGCAGTGGCGACTAATGCCTTGCAAATCAAGACCGGTTCTCTGTCACGCTCCGACCGGCTTGCCAAATACAATCAGCTGTTGCGTATCGAGGAAGATCTCGGTGATTCCGCAAGTTACGCGGGACGTGACGCTTTTTACAATCTAGAACCTATCTCATAATCGATCGCACGATGCGTTACGTCCAGAACACGATGGCCGCAAGGCGAGAGGTGCGGTCAATACCGGTCGTATTGACAAGCCGAACAACACAGCGGAGGCGTGTTCTGGACGTAACCCAGCGGGATGGCACGAATTTTCGCCTCCGGCGTTGTTGCTCACTCGTTGTTTGGACCGGCCAAACGGCCTCGCTCGCGCCTAGCCGGAAGCGAAAATCGTTGCCATCGCACGCGCGAGCGATTGTGAGATAGGTTCTCGTCCGAATGCGTCCTCTCAGACTGATTTTGATTGCTCTGATTATCGCCATTCAGCAGCCCTTGTGGTTCGGAAAGGGAAGCTGGTTGCGCGTCTGGCACCTCGACCAACAGGTTGACGAACAGCGTGCGCACAACGAAGCGAGGGCATTGAGGAACGCCGCGCTCAACGCCGACGTGCTCGATTTGAAAACCGGACTGGATGCCATCGAGGAACGCGCCCGCACCGAGCTCGGAATGATCAAATCCGATGAGGTGTTCTTTCAGGTACTCACACCCCAATCGGATGGCAGCGAGACGGATCGCTAGCCACGTCGTAATCAGAACTTCTTTTCCGCAGCGCTGAGCTCGGCCAGGGTATTGAAGTTGGCAAAGGCCTCCGGCTGATCGTCAAAGGCAACTTCGACAGTTGTCAGATCGGCATACCAGGCATCAATTTTTCGTCCGCCCTGTTGCAGGAAGTTGCTCAAATGCGGCAACAGTGAGCGGCGTGCGAGACAGAAAACCGGATGTGGTTGCGCGCCGGTGCAGGCAACGGCAACGTCGGCGCCTTCACCGCATAGCGCGGCTTGCAATCGTTGCGTCAGATCGGCCGGCAAGAATGGCGAGTCACACGGAACGGTCAATACCAGGTCGTGAGAGGCGCTGCTGAGCGCGCTTTGCAGACCGGCCAGGGGTCCGGCGTAATCGGGCAGCAGATCCGGGATCACTTTGTAACCGTATTCGTCGTAACGGTCCTGGTTCTGATTGGCATTGATCAGTATCTCGGCGACCTGTGGCTTGAGCCGCGCGATCACCCATTCAACCAGCGCGCATCCACGAAAGACCTGCAGACCCTTGTCGACCTGACCCATGCGCCGGCCTTGACCGCCGGCCAGGATGACGCCGCTGATCTGCTTCTCCGGGCTAGTCTGCAAAGCGCTCGTGCCCGGTAAAGAGCAGGAAATGCTTGCCTTTGGCACGCCCGATCATGGTCAGTCCGATCTTTTGCGCTACATCCCATCCCATGCGCGTCAGTCCGGAGCGCGACACCAGTATTGGCACCTGCATCTGCGCGCACTTGATGACCATTTCCGATGTCAGACGTCCGGTCGTATAAAAGACTTTGTCGTCACCGGTAATATTGTCGAGCCACATCAGCCCGGCGATTGCATCGACCGCATTGTGGCGGCCGACATCTTCGACAAAGTACAAAATGTCGCTGTTATGCGCGAGTGCACAGCCGTGCACTGCACCAGCCTGTTTGTAGACGGTTTCGCGCAGTCGAACGGCATCGAGCAGGGCATACAGGCTGGACGTACCGATGCTCACCTTGTTGGACAGTTGTATCTGGTCGATCTCCTCCATCAGGTCACCGAAAACCGTACCCTGGCCGCAGCCGGTCGTGACAGTGCGCTTGCGCAGCCGGCCGGCCAGCCCGGTGCTTGGCGCCGATGTCTTTACCGCGCAGGCGGCGGTCTCCCAGTCGACCTGGACCGATACGACGTCCTCTATGTGGCGCACCAGTCGCTGATTCCTCAAATACCCCAGCGCCAGAGCCTCCGGCGCCTGCCCCAGTGTCATCAAGGTCACGATTTCGCGCTTGTCGAGGTAAATGGTCAACGGATGCTCGCCGGCAATTGCCGTGGCGACGCTCTCGCCATGTTCATTGCGTGCGTCGACAACAAACGTTGCCGGCCGTGCTGCATCCGTCATTTTCAGCGGTACGCTACCTGCAGTATGCTTGGCACGGTAGTTTCGTCCGCGCGCGCTCGTTTGCTCAGACATGACTGCGATTATCGCATTCCATGACCAGGCGCAGACACCTGCACGCGAACTGCTACGGCAGACTTGCTGTCAAGCGGTGCTGCCGTATCAGCGCTGATCGACCGCGATTCGCGCGAGAGCGTGCTTATTCGCTGGTAACGTATGCAGACACCGGCATTGAGAGGCAATAATGGGGCAATCCAGCAAACGGCGTGGCACTCTGAAGGGACGGCAGCCTGATGCCGGCGCGCTGGCGCGTGTACGCCGATTGCTCGGAGACGCGCCACGCCGGCGTGATCTTCTGATTGAGCATCTGCATTGCATTCAGGACGCATTCGGACATCTGTCGGCGGCGCATCTCGCTGCCCTGGCAAACGAAATGCGTCTGCCGATGGCGGAAGTGTTCGAAGTGGCCACCTTTTACCATCACTTTGACGTCGTCAAAGAAGGCGCCAAAGCGCCGCCGTCGCTGATTGTCAGGGTGTGCGACTCCTTGTCGTGCGAAATGGCCGGTGCCGGCACGCTGCTTGGCAAGCTGCGGGACACACTCGGTCCCGAGGTACGTGTCGTTCCAGCGCCTTGTGTCGGACGCTGTGCCGCGGCGCCGGTTGCAGTGGTGCAGCGCAACCCGATCGAGCTGGCGACGGCGGAGACGGTGGCCACTGCGGTGCAGTCGGATCAGACCGAGTGCGCGATTGGCCGGTACATTGATTACCAGCAGTACCGCAAAGGGGGAGGCTATCGCTTGTTGTCACGCTGCCTCAGGGGGCGCGTGGAGCGCGAAGAACTATTCACCACAATGGAGCAGTCCGGTCTGCGTGGTCTTGGCGGTGCCGGTTTCCCGGCAGGAAAAAAATGGCGCATCGTCTGGGGTGAAGCTTCGCCGCGCTTGATGGCAATCAACATCGACGAGGGCGAACCGGGAACATTCAAGGATCGCTATTTCCTCGAACATGATCCACATCGCTTTCTCGAAGGTGCTTTGGTCGCCGCCTGGGCAGCAGGCTGCTCGGAAATCTACATCTATCTGCGAGATGAATATGCCGGGTGCCGTACCATCCTGCAGAACGAACTGGCGGCACTGGCGCAAAATCCGCCCTGTGCCATTCCGCCGATTCATATACGGCGCGGCGCCGGAGCCTACATTTGCGGCGAGGAATCGGCCATGATCGAGTCGATCGAAGGCAAACGCGGCATGCCGAGATTGCGCCCACCCTATGTTGCACAGGTTGGTTTGTTTGGACGGCCGACACTCGAACACAACATGGAAACCTGTTATTGGGTGCGTGACATTATCGATAAAGGCGCCCACTGGTTCTCCGGCCAGGGCCGGCGTGGCCGTAAAGGTCTGCGATCGTTTTCCGTATCCGGGCGGGTCAACCGGCCCGGCGTGCATATTGCACCTGCCGGCATCACGCTCAATGAATTGATCGACGAGTATTGCGAAGGCATGCTTGCCGGGCACACTTTGTATGGATACCTGCCGGGCGGCGCTTCGGGCGGCATCTTGCCGGCATCGCTGGCAAACGTGCCACTGGACTTCGACACGCTCGCGCCATATGGTTGCTTTATTGGTTCCGCCGCGGTGATTGTGTTGTCCGACCAGGACCGGGCGCGGGCTGCGGCGCTCAATGTCATGCGTTTCTTTCACCACGAGTCCTGCGGCCAGTGCACGCCGTGTCGCGTTGGAACGGCAAAGGCGGTGAAACTGATGGAAAGCGAGCAATGGGATACAGCGTTGCTCGAAGAGCTCTCGCAAGTAATGGCCGATGCCTCGATCTGCGGACTTGGTCAGGCAGCACCCAATCCGCTGCTCAGTGTTATCAACCATTTCAGCGACGAATTGCAATGACTCGCAATGACGCCGGACTGGCAATGCGGCGCAACGGCTAAACGATCATGGCATCGGTAACAAAACGCGTAACATCGCCGGACACCGTCGAGTTCAGACTCAATGGCGCTGTCGTACGCGCTGAATCGGGCGAAACGATTCTTCAGGCAGCGCTGCGCAACGGAGTGCAGATTCCCTACCTTTGTTACAAACCGCAGTACCGCGCCGACGGGAACTGCCGGGCGTGCATGGTGGAAATTGACGGCGAGCGCGTGCTGGCGCCGGCCTGTTGCCGGCAGCCGGTTGAAGGTATGCAGGTCAGGAGCAACAGCGAGCGAGCGGAGCGCTCCCAGAGGCTGGTCCTCGAGTTGCTGCTCTCCGATATGCCGGAAAAGCGCTACACGCAAGACTCGGAGCTGGATCATTGGGCCAACGCGTTGCGGCTCGGCAAGCCGCGGTTTGCAGCTCGTGAGGCAGTGGCAGCGGACATCTCGCATCCGGCGATGGCGGTCAACCTGGACGCCTGTATTCAGTGCACGCGTTGTGTTCGTGCCTGTCGCGAAGAACAGATGAATGATGTGATCGGATACGCATTTCGCAGCGACCAGTCGAAAGTCGTGTTTGATTTTGACGACCCGATGGGCGAGTCGACCTGCGTTGCCTGTGGCGAATGCGTGCAGGCTTGTCCTACTGGCGCGCTGATGCCGGCGCGCGAGGTTGGCCTCGAACGCGACGACCGCAAAGTCGACTCGGTATGCCCGTACTGCGGTGTCGGATGCCAGATCACTTATCACGTGAAAAATGATCGCATTCAGTGGGTCGAAGGCCGCGACGGGCCGGCCAACAAAGGCCGTCTTTGCGTCAAGGGACGCTACGGGTTCGACTATGTGCATCACAAACAAAGGCTGACAACACCGCTGATTCGCAAGCCCGGCGCACCCAAGAATGCTCATGCCTTGTTGGATCCGGAGAAATTCCAAAAGGTGTTTCGCAAGGCGAGCTGGGAAGAAGCGCTTGACCTTGCCGGCGGCAAGCTGCGTGAGATACGCGATAGTAGCGGCAACCGCGCGCTGGCCGGATTCGGATCGGCCAAAGGCAGTAACGAAGAAGCCTATCTGTTCCAGAAACTCGTGCGCATCGGTTTCGGCTCCAATAACGTCGACCATTGCACGCGGCTGTGTCACGCATCTTCGGTCGCGGCGTTGCTCGAGGGCATCGGTTCGGGGGCGGTATCGAACCAGGTAAGCGACGTGCTCAATGCTGCCGTGATTCTGGTCATCGGGTCCAACACCACCAGTAATCACCCGGTTGCAGCGACCTGGATGAAGAACGCTGCGGCAGCAGGCGCCACGCTAATCGTGTGTGATCCGCAACGCTCCGATCTGGCTCGGCATGCATCGCATTTTTTGCAGTTCAAACCCGACACTGACGTCGCACTGCTCAATGCGATGCTCCATGTGATTGTCGAGGAAGACCTGGCCGACAAGCAGTTCATTGAGCAGCGCACCAATAACTTTGCG
>JBFKXV010000108.1:0-7471 GCA_041637935.1 Burkholderiales bacterium
GAGACCTCTGTCTGCTTTGTGGGTCAATTGCTTTGTAATGGATTCAGGCACTCTGATGTAGTGCCATCCACCTTTCTGGGGAAAGATTTCAACTTTGTCGACAACTTTGAAAGCTTTAGTCATAACCTGGAATCTACAAACCGGTCATATTCAGTCTGATTCTAGAATGCGCCTCCGCAGTGACAAGACCTGTGCGGCGTCAGGATTAGGAGTCCCGGCAGATATTGTGTTTGGTCCAACCTTTAGCATCGCACTCAAATGTGTGATCACGAAAATAGAACAGGTAATGACGGTGTTTCGCGGTCAGTTCTACTGGCAACTCCGTCCACTCATCGGGCACTTGTGACAGGCGCAGATCGCCCTCGACTTGATAGAACTCGCCCCACCCTGGCGCCAGTTTGCTGAACCGGCACTGGCCGCGATACCAGCCCTCGTCATTGGTCAATCCCAACCGGTAACGGGCGCAATCGGTGAACACCAGTTCGATCAGATTGACTTTTGCGTACTCGGGAAAGACGTAAGAATTGGGTATGAAACCAAGAACGAGGTCGTTACCCTCAACGCGGACTGTCGGATTCGGTGCGTTGGGCTGGGCGTTCCAGTCGGTGTTGAGTTTGCGAAATGTCGTGCCCGCTGCGGTGCGCTTTCGCCGGCGGAACAGCGTCATAAAATCTCGAATACCTTGTATTTCACCTCACCGGGCAGCCGTTCGCCGACCGCGACGCAGATGATGTTGTTCATCCACTCGTACTTGTCATGGCTGGTTTCGAACACCGGCGTGGTGCGGAAGTAATAGTCAGACGGATCGACCGTCTCACCCTGCGCGAGCCGCTGCGCGACTTCCGGTGAGCTGTGACGGATACCACGGTAGGTCATGAAAATCAGCGCATCGTCATCGGTTTTCAGTGTCAGGCGCACATCGAGCAACACCGATCCGTCGGCACGCACCAGAATCCAGTCGGCCGCCGCACTGCGCATTACCGTGCCGCGCAAACGCTGGCCGCTGAAGCTGCCGCCGGTCACCGGCACGATGCGCCGGGTGCCCAATGGCGTTGCCCCGAGATTTTGAGGTGGATCTACGGTAATGGAGATTTCAAATAGGGGGCTGGATTGAAGTTCGTTCATGCAAATTCCTTGACCGTGTTGACGGTGTTGCTCCCGGCCGGAAACCGGTGCTGTTTAATCGGGCGTCTCAATGGCACCGGACGCGCCCAGTTTGTTGATCTTCTCTTTAGTATAGCCAAGGTGATCAGCGAGTACTTGGTGCGTATGTTCGCCAATTCGATACGGCGCACGGTCCTGCGGATGGGTTGGCCTGCCGTCAATGTGAAATGGTGTTGCGGTGACACGCACCCAGCCCGCGGCCGGGTGTTCGACTTCCGGAAACGCCTGGCGCGCTTCGAGGTGCGGATGTTCGATCACTTCTTCCGGCATCAGCATGGGCGCATGCGGTATGCGTGCTTCCGCGAGCGCGGCAATCGCTTCGTCGGCGGTCTCGAAGGTGTCCAGCCAATCCTTGTAGATCTGCTGCAATTCGTTCCAATGGTCACGCCGTGCCTGCACCGTGGCAAAACGCGGGTCAGTCGCGAGTTCCGGCTTGCCGATCAACTGCACCAGTCGGGTCCACAGGTGCGGCGCGCCGGCAGTCTGCATCGCGACGTGGCGTTCGCCAACTCTATGAACAATCATTCCGGCACGCGGCTTGCGCTCGACCTGCCCGCCGTTGAGCAGGGTATTGAAGCTGATGTCGTCAGCGGAGATCAGGCTCTCCAGCATTGAGATGTCGAGCGTCGCGCCTTCACCGGTGCGCTCCTTTCTGAGGAGCGCAGCGCAAACGGCACCGAACGCCTGGCTGCCGGCAAGCACGTCGGCGGCCTGCAGGTTGGACGCCTTGGGTTCTGCGTAACCACTGCGCTCGAGTTCCATCATGCCCGAAATGGCGTTAATCAAGTGCGCGTACGCCTGCATCGAACTCAACGGACCGGTCTGCCCGAACCCGGAGATCGAGCAATACACCAACTCCGGCCGTATCGCACGCAGTGTTTCGGCATCGAAGCCATACTTTTTCATTACACCGGGTGAGAAATTCTCCACCACCACGTCAGCCGTTTTGATGAGGTCCATGACGACCTGTTTGGCATCCGGATGCCGAAGGTCAATCGCGATCCCCTTCTTGCCAACATTCAGGCGCGCAAAATAGCTGCTTTGATCGATACGGTCAGGGTCGAGTTGGCGAATGACGTAGCGAATCTCATCGCCCTCTCCCGGCCGTTCGATCTTGATGACGCGCGCACCGAGGTCAGCGAGCAAGCGGGTGCAGTACGGTCCGGCCAGCACGCGAGTGAAATCGATGACGGTGTAGCCGGCAAGCAGATTCGCAGAGCCAGCAGACGATGGAGATGCGTTCATACCTTCTATACTACATAAAAGCGCTCACCGCAGAGATCGCGGAGGGCACAGAGGAAAATCAAATCAAATTAAAAAATCAAAAAAAAAGACTGGACCGATTGTGATGGCTCACGGTCGGGCGTCAATCTGCATGCAGTTGGTGCCGGAGCGGGAGATCTCTCACCGCGGAGGTCGCTGAGGACGCGGAGGAAAATCGAGAATTGTGTTGCAATCCCCGGTTGTTGCAACACTTGTTGTGTTGCAATGTTAGTTGTATTGCGATGCTAGTTATATTTCGATGCTAGTTATATTGCAATGCGATAGACCCGATTAGAGGTTTGGTGTTGCCGCGTAAGCGTGCGTGCGCTCATACTCGCGCTGGCAGTAAATGCAGCGGCTTGCGGTTGGTCTCGCCTGAAGCCGTTGATAGGCAATATCGTCGCCGCAATCAACGCAGCTGCCGTACTCACCTTCGCGCATGCGTATACGTGTTTCTTCAACCTCGCGGATTTCGCGTATGTGATGATCAAACAGAGTTGCGTTCAGCCCCCACAGCAAGTCACGCACCGCCTCTTCGCCAGCATCGGCGCCACCGCGTCCCAGCAATTCCACGTATTCGCCATCACCAGTGTGCTTTAACTCTTCGCGTACTTCTTCCAGCAATTCAGCATATTGATGATTGAGCGCTTTTTCGAGAAATTTTAGCTGTGACTGCTTAAGCCGCATTGTTTACCCTCCGAACAAATTGCTATTACTAGTTTCCGACAACAAAAAACGATCTGTATTGACCTCGCTCAACAGCAAGTGCACACGTCTGTTGCTAAATATTTTAATCGTTTCGGTGCAGAGGTCAGCGTAATCGGCAATGAAAAAGAACGATCAGACGCGGTAAATGTGTTCGCCGTCACTTGCAATGCCGCCACCTGGAAAGTGCACGACAATAGTATCGCCGTCACGGGTAAGGTGCTGCACGACTTCTTCGCCGGCATGCTCGAGAAACTCGGCCGAATGAAACTGCTCGCTCGGCGATACCGGAATGGTCGAAACCCTGAGCGGCTCGTCGACAATGATGCGAGTGGTTACTTCGAGTGCTTCGCGCGGTAACATTCGAAACACGGACAAGGTGGACTCCATGCTCTGCACCGTTCGCTGCAGTTCCGACATCACGCCAGGCGGTGCGAAACTGCTGATGTACGACAAATACTCCTGTTGCGTCTTGAACTGTTCGGCGTGCGGCGGTTCCATTGCAAGGATGTCGAGGAATCCGGCGTGCAGCAAAATGGTGTCATCGATAAAACCGTAGCCACCGGGCGCATCATCGGGAATGAGGTCGCGCGGCTGCACGAGATAGGCCAGCACGGTTGCCACTGCGCACTGCACGGCGGGATCGACCTTGTCGGAGTGCAAGCGCTCGACCATCACGTCCACCATTCTCGGTATTCGCTTGACAATGGCCAGCGCGCCTGCGCCAAACATTTGAAATACGGTGTCACGCGACGATGCCTCTGCCACGTCAGGGAAGGCGGCGTTACGTTGCTCGGGACGGTGCTCAAGCCAGGTTTCGACAAAGGCAGGCGCATCCTCGATCGGATCGATTGCGGATACGATATTGCAGACCTTGTGAACGAGAGCGAGCAGCATCTGGATACCTCCACTGAGACCTTGTCTTTTTGCGTCTGAGGCAGTCGTGCCGTTGCAAACCCAACCTTTTCGGTCAAAATGCGCCTTCGCTCGATTTCATTGCGGCGATGCGAGAGTTTGTTGCGGCAATGCCGTGGTTCGTTGCGGCTATGCCGTGTTGCATTGCAGCTAGACCGTATTGCGCGCGGCGATGCGCAGGCGGTTTAACAAGCAACATCTTGGCCCGCTGGCAAAAGTAATAATTATTCGTACATGGCGTTTTGATGCTGTCACACAGGACTGTTTTTCCACCATCGCACTGATGCATACGCAAACCGCATGCTCTTGATTTGGCTTGAGTTCGCCGCCTGCGTCGCGGTCATCACCGTTGCCGGCTACAAACTGTCGATTTACGGCAGTGTGATCGCCGATCGCACCGGAATGGGCGGCACGCTCGTCGGCCTGGTATTACTGGCGGCGGTCACCTCACTTCCGGAACTGATCACCGGCATCAGTGCGGTCACGGTGGCAGACGTGCCAGACATTGCGATCGGTTCGCTGTTGGGAAGCTGCGTGTTCAACCTGGCGCTGCTGGTGATCCTCGACTTCCTCTACCGGGAACAGTCCGTTTACAGCAAAGCGCATCAGGGTCACGTGCTGTCGGCCGGCTTCGGCATCGTGGTGATTGGTTTCGTCGGCTTCAGCGTGCTCGAAAGCGCGTCAGGCGTGCTGCCGCCGCTGGGGCATGTCGGCATTTACACCCCGGTAATCTTCATCAGCTATTTGCTGGCAACGCGCACCGTGTTCCGTTACGAACGCGACCACCGTGCCGAATTTGTCGACGAAGCCACCGAAGAAATGCCGCACATCACCGTGCAAATGGCTGCAAGGCGGTATGCGCTCGCGGCGCTGTTCGTCATTGCTGCCGGCGCCTTGCTGCCGGTGATCGGTGACCAGATGGCCACCGAAATGGGTTGGGCGGAGAGCTTCGTCGGCACCTTGCTGATCGCCATTGCGACGTCAGCGCCGGAGGTTGTCGTCACAATCACCGCGTTGCGGCTGGGGGCGCTGAACATGGCGATCGGCAACCTGCTCGGGTCGAACCTGTTCAACATTGCGATCGTTTCGGTGGTCGACCTGTTGTATCTCGACGGCCCGATTTTGTCGCACGTCTCCGGCGTGCACGCGGTATCGGCGACCTCGGCGATGATCATGACGGGTATCTTCATTATCGGCCTGTTTTATCGCGCGCGTACCCGGCTCTACCGGACAGTGGGCTGGGCCAGCCTGATGCTGTTTTCGGTCTATCTGATCAATTCCTACATTCTGTTTATACATGGCGGTTAAAAAGACCGTGATTGAGTCAATGGTGATTGAGTGAACGGTGATTTAGTGAATGGCGAATGAAACAGCGAGCGTGACCGCACCGGCAACAGCGACGTCTGCGGCGAAAACCGACGCCGCGGTGCAGTGGCACTGCCTGAGCGCCGGGCAAGCGGCAGACGAACTCGGCACTGACACCGCCACCGGACTGACTGCGGCGACGGTCGCATCACGGCTCGCGCAATACGGACCCAATGCCATCGAAGAGCGCGCGCAGCGCAGCCTGTTGCGCACTTTTGTCGCGCAGTTCAGCGATTTCATGATTTTGGTGCTGATCGCCGCGGCGGTCGTTTCGGGCATCATCGGCGACATCGTCGACACTATTGCGATCATCGTTATCGTGATTCTCAATGCGGTGATCGGATTTGTGCAGGAATTTCGCGCACAACGCGCCATTGCCGCGCTGCGCAAGATGGCTGCCACCAGTGCACTCGTTGTGCGCGACAGTCAAACGCTGCCGATTTCCGCCGGCGAACTGGTGCCCGGCGATGTCGTGATGATGGAAGCCGGTAACATCGTGCCGGCCGATCTGCGATTGATCGAAGCAGCCCACTGCAAGATCAACGAGGCGGCGCTCACCGGCGAGTCCGAAACCAGTGACAAAAACACCCGCGCGCTCGATAAGCCGGACCTGCCGCTTGGCGAGCGCAGCAACATGGCGTTCAAAGGCACCGTCATGACTTACGGCCGGGCGCGTGCACTGGTGGTTGCCACCGGCATGCAGACCGAAATCGGCCGCATCGCTGCACTGCTCGAAGAAGATGGCGACGCGCACACGCCATTGCAAAAACGCCTCGCGCGGTTTGGCAAACGTCTGGCAGTGGCGATTCTCGCAATCTGTGCGCTGATATTCGTGGTTGGCCTGTTGCGTGGCGAGCCGCCGTTGTTGATGCTGCTCACCGCAGTCAGCCTCGCAGTCGCCGCGATTCCGGAAGCGCTGCCAGCAGTGGTCACCATTTCATTGGCACTTGGTGCGCACAGAATGGTGCGCGAGAACGCATTGATACGGCGCCTGCCGGCAGTGGAAACGCTTGGTTCGGTGACATGGATCTGCTCCGACAAAACCGGCACGCTGACGCAGAACCGCATGCGGGTCGAAGAAATCTACGTCGATTCGAAACGCATCCCGCTGGCCGATCTGCCGCGCGAAGCGGAGCCGTATGCGAGCCTGCTGCGCGGGCTGGCGCTGAGCAATGACGCCAGTTTGCGCAGTGCCAGTTTTGATAACGCCGGTTCTGATAAGACCGATTCAGATAACACTGATTTAAACAGCGACGATGAAATCGTCGGCGATCCCACCGAGGTCGCCCTGTTTCAGGCTGCCGCCGCGGCCGGTTACAACAAGAATGAATTGCAGTCGCAGTGGCCACGGGTGATGGAAGTCCCGTTCGATTCAGAGCGCAAACGCATGACCACGGTGCATGAGCACGACGGCGAATTCATCGCCTATACCAAAGGCAGCCCCGAAGCGGTGCTGCCGCTGTGCGACCACGTGCTTACCTCGGGCGGCGTGATACCGGTTGACCGCGAAGCAATTCTGCATCAGGCCGAACAAATGGCCGCTGCCGGTCTTCGTGTACTGGCAATCGCTTGCCGCGACTGGCCGGCGCGTCCCGATTCGGATGACGCCGCACACATCGAGCAAGGGCTGAGCTTGCTGGCGCTGGCCGGCTTGCACGATCCGCCACGCGAAGAGGCCGCGCGTGCAATCCAGTTGTGCAAGACCGCGGGCATCACGCCGGTGATGATCACTGGTGATCACCCGGCCACGGCACGTGCCATCGCCACGCAGTTGAAGATTTTTGAGGCAGACGGGCGCGTCGTGACCGGCCAGGAACTGCACGGCATTGCCGACCAGGCGTTCACCAGACAAATTCGCGATATCCGTGTATATGCGCGAGTAGACCCGGCGCAAAAGATCCGCATCGTGCGCGCGCTGCAGGAAGCGGGTGAATGCGTTGCCATGACCGGTGACGGGGTAAACGATGCGCCGGCACTGAAAAGCGCTGATATTGGTGTTGCGATGGGCAAGGCCGGAACGGATGTCGCCCGCGAAGCGTCCAGTCTGGTACTGCTCGAC
>JBFKXV010000109.1:0-7461 GCA_041637935.1 Burkholderiales bacterium
CGCAGCGGTCAGGAACCGGTGGTGGTCAATCTCGATATCCCTGTTGTCGAAAAGCCGGCGCAGGTTCACTGGGTCGACAATATTCATCCCGATCCAGAAACGGGGAAACGTGGTTAAGGCCTGACGAGACGCCATGCAAGGGTGCTAGGTAGTCCAGGAAAGGGGACTGGAGCACGACTGCTCTGCAGGACGTTGGGGTCGGGCCTGAATAATCGTATCGATGAGTGTGGTGCTCAAAGTGTGATGCGCAAAGCAGGTTGGTTGCCCAAAGTATCGCGACTCAACGAAACTCTGGTTGCGCGAGTGGGACATCCGAGGTCATCCCGGATCTCTTTGAACGTCATAACGCGAAACTTCCGCCCAGCTGTTTCCGAGGCAGGCGTCATCTTACTTGCAGCCGCTTGAAGTGCAGCGCGAGCAGCAAAGTTGCCGCCGGGAAAGTGATACCCCACAGGCTACCGCCCCAGATCAGCGGCGGGTAATACATCTGCAGCGCCAGAAATGGAATCAGACAGCCGTTGGCAATCAGCGCCCATCGTATCCAGCGTTCGATGCCTTGCAGTTTGAATACCGCCGCGGCGAACAGGGTCGACAGGCTCATCAGGCTATAGCCGAAGACGTCGACGGCGTACAGGAAAGAATCGAAAGGTTCGAAAATCAGTATTTGAATGTCTTCGGTCTCGCCACGTGCAATGCGCGGCATCACGAAAGCGAGTTGGATGTAATAGACGATACTGACGAGTGTGGCGTACATGGAGGCAAACACCACTGCGACGTGGCTCCAGATCCGTTTCGGTGAATCAGCGATGTAATGGATGCTCACCATGAGCACCACGAACGAGATGCCAAGCAGCAGTGACGGTGTCAAGAGTATGGCCAGTCCGTAGGTCGTGCTTTTGCTGTGCGGTCCGCCGGAAGACCCCAGCAGCCCCGCCCACTCTGCCAATTGAGCAACCACGTAGGTGATACTGAATAGGCTGCTGAGCAATGCTGACCACAGTCCCAGCGTTCTAACTGAATTGGTTGTTGCTGCCATGTCTCAACGTGCGTTCAAGTGTGCGCCATTTCCGCGTTGAAAAGCGTGGTTAGCGTAACTGGCACCTGCCGCAATGATCGTTCAGGGATTCGTACGCAAAGATGTCGTTGGTCAAGGCGCGGTCATATTTCCAATATTCAGCGATGTGCGTTGACCGCCGGTACCTACGCCAGGCTTTCCGTCAAGTTGAGGATCGCGCGCCGCGTGTCGTCGAACCCGAGGCACGCGTCGGTGATGCTCTGTCCGTAGGTCAGCGCGCCGTTGCCAAGCTTTTGGTTACCGGCTTTCAAGTGACTTTCGAGCATGAACGCTTTCAGCGCCGACTGTCCGGTGCGGCGCTGGGCGAGCAAGTCATCGAGCACATCGAGTTGTCGTTCCGGACGTTTTTCGCTGTTGCCATGACTGCAGTCGATCATGATCGTTTCCGGCAGGTCCTTCGCTCGCAGCAACGACAAAGCTGCCTCCACTGCTTTGCTGTGATAGTTCGGGCCCGTGACGGACCCGCCGCGCAACACCAGGTGACAGGTCGGGTTGCCGCTGGTTTCGAAAATGGCGGGTGCGCCCTCCTTGGTTAGCGAGGGAAACAAATGCCGTTCGCGCGCTGCCAGGATGGCATCGACGGCGACCTGTACATTTCCGTCGGTGCGGTTCTTGATGCCAACCGGCATCGACAGCCCGGAGGCGAGTTCGCGGTGAACCTGACTTTCGGCGGTGCGCGCGCCGATCGCACCCCAACTGACAAACTCGGCAAAGAATTGTCCGAAGGTGGTATCGAGGAACTCGGTGCCTGCCGGCAGACCGAGTTCGGTGATGTCCGCCAATAACTGGCGCGCCAGACGCAGGCCCTTGTTGATGTGGTAGGACTCGTCGAGGTCGGGATCGTTGATCAGTCCCTTCCAGCCGACAATGGTGCGCGGCTTTTCAAAATAAACACGCATCACGATGAATATGCGTTCGGCGACCTCATCAGCCAGTTTGCGCAGGTGCTGCGCGTACTCCAGTGCCGCCTTCGGATCGTGAATCGAACACGGTCCGACCACGGCCAGCAGACGCGGATCGCGATGCTCGATGATCGCTGCGACGCGTTCGCGAGCACGCTTGATGTAATTGGCAGCCGATGAGGTCACCGGTATCTCCTCCGCCAGGATGGCTGGAGAGATCAGAGGACGTATACGGCTGATCCGAAGATTGTTGGTTTGCATCCGGGAAGTCTGTTTTTGTATGGCGCGTCAGTGCAAGGCAGGCCCGCGATTGGCGCTGGACGGCAGCACCGGTAATCCGGCTTGTTTACGTACGTGACGTTTCAGCGTTTGGCAAGCCAAGCGCGATAGGCTGCTTTGGTTTCCTCGTTCGGCGGGTAAACGCCAACAATGCTGTCACCCCCCTCGACGCGCATGCGCACATACGCTTCGAGCTGGTCCTGTTCGACTGCGTTGCGGGCAACTTCCTGTGCGATCGCGGCAGGCAATATCACCACCCCGTCGGCATCACCGATCACGATGTCTCCCGGAAACACGGCAACGCCACCGCAACCGATCGGAATCTGCGCGTCTGCAGCGATCATGCTCGCGTAACTCGGCGGCGCCGCGTTGCCGCGCGCAAAAACCGGGAAGTCCATTTTCTTGAGTTCGGCGATATCGCGCATCGGGCCGTCGGACACGACGCCGGCCACGCCGCGCATCTGCAGGCGGGCAATGAGGATGTCGCCGAAGGTACCGCTTACATCCATGCCTTGCGTATCGACAATCAGCACATGGCCCGGTGGGACCAGTTCGATTGATTTGCGTTGCGGGTTTTCCGGGTCCGCCATTGCTTCGCCGGTGGCCAGATCCTCACGCATCGGAATGTAGCGCAGTGTGTAGGCGGGCCCGAACAGTCGCGGCGTAGCAGGGTTGACTGGCGCGATGTTGGAGATCCCGCGGGTGCGAAGTCCGCGTTTGATCAGTTGGGCTGTCAGGCTCGCAGTGGAGGCGCGCGCATATAGTTCGCCGGCCTCATCTGTTATTTCGGCGTTTGTCATCGTGTTCACCTCGTACTCTGGATTCTATTGCCGATTGCTCGCACACGTTCGCCTCAGGTAGCGCCCGCGCTGCCGTCGGCGACCATTTTCAGCGGCATCGGTGAGGCCTTCTCGTCTTGTCCCGCATACACAGTCAGGTGGGGGAACGGAATTTCGATTCCCTGATTGTCAAATTCGCGCTTGAGCCGTCGCAGGTACTCGCGGCGAACAGCCCACTGCTCCAGTGGCTTGACCCTGAACCGGCATCTCACGATAACAGCGGAGTCTGCCCAATTCTCCACGCCCGCGATTTCCAGATCTTCCAGAATCCGTGGACCGAACCCTTCGTCGGATCGCAGGGCGGCGGCCGTTTGCCTCATGATTTCGAAAACACGGTCGACGTCCTCTTTGTAGGCAACACCAACGTCGATGACGGAGAACGCAAATTCTTTCGACCGATTTGTGACGGTATCAATGGCACTGTTTGGCACGTAATGCACCGCCCCTTCGTAGTCGCGTAGCCTGATGTATCGCAGAGTAACGGTCTCCACCAGCCCTGCTTTGCCGCCAACCTGGACCACGTCGCCCTGCCGGACCTGATTTTCCAGCAGTAGAACGAAGCCGGTGAAATAGTCTTTTACCAGCGTCTGCGCTCCGAAACCAACCGCGATGCCGGCGACGCCTGCCGTCGCCAAAATCGGCGCGATCGAGATGCCCAGCTCGGAAAGCACCAACATCAGCGTAATTACACTGATTAACACTGACGCGATGTAACCGATCACTCGGCTCAACGTCTCGACGCGTTTAACATCTTCGCCGTCGACACTGCGCGCCAGCATTTTGTTGCGCAATACCTTGATAATACGCTTGACGATGCGCAACACGATCCAACCGAGCAGCAGTACCAGGAAAACATCCCATAGCGAAAGAAGAAACTCCGCCCAGGGCGGGATATCACCGATGCCGAAATGGGCAAGCATCTTCTCGAAAGCGGTACTCATATTTTTCTCTCCGTTTGAATGTGGAATGTGACAGGGAAAGTGTAAAAGCGGAACGCCGACAGGAGACCGATTGGCTTGCCCCGCATCTAACTCACCTTGATGGGTTTCGACGATACCGCAGGAGGCGCCGCAAGGAACAGTCAGTCATCTCGCCTGTTGACGTGCTGCGATACCAGCATCAAGCGTAACGGTTCACAGCGGCGATTGCCCGCAAGTGATCATCAAGTATGGTTTCAGCTGCCTGACGGATAGAAACTTGCGGCTCGTTCACCGCGCCAATGGTTTGCTGCTCACACCTTGGGGTCGGGAGCACCGGTTTCGGCGCGACCTTCCTGCAGAATCATCCGGCCTACCGATGCCGCACGGCGAAATTCGGATGCTGCCTGGTAATCCGGATCGTTGTACCAGGCTTGCGCTGCCGCACGATCGGGGAACTCGATGATCACCATCCGCTCGGTGAAGACCTCGCCTTCGTGTGTGGTCACTTCATCTCCACGGGTGAGAAACCTTCCGCCGTGGCGCGCTACGGTCACCGGGGTGAGCGCAGTGTATTTGCGGTAGGTTTCGGGATCGTGAACGCGCATGGTGCAGACGAAATAGGCAGGCATAAGTCATTCGTTTTCATCAAAAATGTGACACTTATTAGTGAATTTGCGAACCGGTCCCCGCACTGTGGTCTCTGTTTTATATTGGGCTTGGCAATGGGTGCAACGGGCGTGCAATTGATCCGTGGATTTTGCTACAAAAGCAGCCATTGAGTGAGAAAGATCTGTTGCTACGTCGCTGCGCGCAGCTCAAGCATGGCGGATGACATAACGCGCACCGCAGATCGCATCAGCAGGAATACCAGGCCGAGTGCGACCGCAATATCGGGCCAGCCCGATCCGGTCAGCCAGACCCCTGCTGCGGCAAGGAAAACCGAGACATTCGAGGCAATGTCGTTGCGCGAGCATTCCCACACGGAGCTCATGTTGACGTCTTCATTTCGGTGCCGCCAAAGCAGATATAGGCAAATCGAATTCGCCGCGAGCCCGAGCAGGCTGAATGTCCCCATGACCTCGAAGATGGGCACATCGGGAACGAACAATCGGTAGGCGATCTGGCCGGCAACCATCATTGCCGCCAACAAGATCAGTATGCCCTTGAACAGCGCGACTCTGGCCTTGGCGCCGATTCCTTTCGAGACCACCAGCAGACTCAGGCCGTAGGTCAGTGCGTCACCAAGGTTATCGAGACTGTCGGCAAGCAAGGACGAGGAGTTGGCATAGAGCGCCGCAGCAACAATAACCACGAACATGACCGCGTTAATGGCGAGCACGACCCGCAACGTGCCGCGCTGTTGCTGCTGCAGCTGCTCCAAATTGCGATCGTGGTCACAACATCCGCTCATGGGCGCAAGCTAGCACGCAGGCAGATGGTCAACAAGGGTGCGCCGCTCGGGCGATGGTCAGTGAATCTCCGGTTCCGGCGTCGGTGCGGTGCCTTCCAGAAAATCGAAATCGCAACCTTCATTGGCCTGGCGAATATGCTCGGAAAAGAGCTTGCCGTAACCGCGCTCGAATTTGCTGCTGTTCGGTTTCCACGCCGCGCGCCGCTGGGCCAGTTCCTGATCGCTGACCTTCAGGTTGAGCTTGCGCCCCGGCACATCGAGTTCGACCATGTCTCCGGTTTTCACCAATGCCAACGGCCCGCCAATCCACGATTCCGGAGCGACATGTAGAACACAAGTCCCGTAACTGGTGCCGCTCATGCGCGCATCGGATATGCGTACCATATCGCGTACACCCTGTTGCAACAGTTTCTTCGGGATTGGCAGCATGCCCCACTCCGGCATGCCCGGCCCGCCCTGCGGGCCGGCGTTACGGAGGATCAAAACCGAATCGGCATCGACATCGAGATGCGGATCGTCCATCCGCGCTGCCATGTCGTTATAGTCATCGAATACCATTGCGCGCCCGGAATGCTTCAGCAGTTTCGGATCGGCGGCGGTCGACTTGATCACCGCGCCGTCGGGCGCCAGGTTGCCACGCAATACGATCAAACCGCCTTCGGCCTGCATCGGATCGGCGAGTGTGCGAATGACGTCGTTGTTGTGGATTTTCGCCCCGGCAATGTTCTCGCCGAGCGTTTTGCCGGTGCAGGTGGGGACATCGACGTCGAGCAGCGAGCGCATACCCTCGAGTAATGCGACAAGACCGCCAGCGTAGTAGAAGTCCTCCATCAGGTATTTTCCGGACGGGCGCATATTCACCAGATAGGGCGCCTCGCGGCCGATTTGCTCGAAACGCTCGAGCTCAATCTTGACCCCGGCGCGGCCCGCCAGCGCAATCACGTGAATCAGCGCGTTGGTTGAACCGCCCAATGCCATCAGCACCTTGATCGCGTTGTCGAATGAACGCTGTGAAAGTATGTCGCCCGGTTTGAGGTCTTCCCACACCATGTCGACAATGCGCCGTCCGGTGAGCGAGGCCATGCGTGGGTGATTGGAATCCGGTGCCGGTATCGATGAGGCATTGGGCAGACTGAATCCCAGCGTTTCGATCACGCTGGTCATGGTCGACGCGGTGCCCATTGTCATGCAGGTGCCGGGCGAGCGGGCGATGCCTTCCTCGATTTCGCGCCAGTCCTGTTCGTTGATATTGCCGGTGCGCAGCTCGTCCCAGTATTTCCATACATCGGAGCCCGAGCCGAGCGTCTTGCCCTGCCAGTTGCCGCGCAGCATCGGGCCGGCCGGCACGAAAATCGATGGCAGGTTCATGCTGATCGCGCCCATCATCAAACCAGGGCCGGTCTTGTCGCAGCCGCCCATCAATACGCAGCCGTCGGCCGGGTAGGAGCGCAGCAGTTCCTCGGTCTCCATCGCCAACAAGTTGCGGTACATCATGGTGGTCGGTTTTTGCAGAACCTCCGCGAGTGATATAGCAGGGATCTCGACCGGGAAGCCGCCGGCCTGCCAGACACCGCGTTTGACATCCTCGACCCGTTCGCGAAAGTGCGTGTGGCAGTGGCTGACGTCGCTCCAGGTATTGAGAATGGCAATGACGGGTTTGCCCTGGTAGTCCTCGCGCGCGAACCCCATCTGCAGGGCGCGTGATCGGTGGCCGAATGAACGCAGGTCAGCGGCACCGAGCCAGCGGTGGCTGCGCAATTGGTCAGGAGATTTTTTCCTTTTCATAAGGGGTCCGGGCTGCTTGTCGACTGTCGGACCAGCCTACCTCACACTGCGCCAGCGGGCAAAAAAAACCGGGGCTGCATCAGCGGCCCCGGGATTACGAGGGAGCGTCTTTCCTCGTAAAATCCTATGTCCGTAACATGTCCGGTCAGGAAACAGTGAGCTTGGTCGGTCCGCCACCATTTTTCTTCGGCAGAACCAGTTCGAGCACGCCATCTTTGTAATTGGCCGAACCTTTGCTCTCGTCAACTGC
>JBFKXV010000110.1:0-7419 GCA_041637935.1 Burkholderiales bacterium
AGTAGCGAGTCATCGACAAAGCCGGCTTGTACCAGTACGGCACCCAGTGCCGCATTGGCATGCCCTTTGGAAAGTACAAAACGGTCGCGATCCGGCCACTCGGGCTCGTTGGGCCGCAGCCGCATGCGATGAAAGTAAAGCGCGGCCAGTACGTCTGCAGCGGATGCAGAACCGCCGGCGTGGCCGCCGCCCCCCGCCCGAAGCGCCCGCCACACGTTACGTCTCAGTTTGCGTGCTTCGTTGTCGAGTCTTTTGAGCAATGCTTCTCTGGCTTCGGTCATGGCTCACCTCCATTCGCATTTCCATCAATATACGCAAAAAGCGGGGCTAAATGACATCCAATGTGTGTTCGCCAGCGATCTGTTGGCTGACGCGAATCGAGCAGGCGCGTTAAAGTAACAGCAAATGATGTCAGTTGCTCTTCCTAACCGGCGCCGTTTCGCTGGCTTGTATGCGTGCCGACTGTTAATCGGCTTGTTTGGCCTTTGCCTGAGTTTCAATGCATTGGCCCAATCCGATGACGCGGTCACGGACGAGCGTCCGCGGGTCGCTCTGGTGCTGTCCGGTGGCGGTGCCCGCGGCCTTGCCCATGTCGGCGTGCTCGAGGTGCTGGAGCGGCTCCGGGTACCGGTCGACTGCGTGGTCGGCACCAGCATGGGCGCACTGGTCGGCGGGACTTACGCAGCGGGTGTCGAGCCAACAAAAATTCGAGAGGTGATAGAGACGACCGACATCCAGGCGCTGTTCGTTGATTTGCCGCCCCGCTCGCAAATTCCGCAACGGGTCAAGCGCGACGACTACAAGCCGCTGTTCGAGTTCGCGCTTGGTTTCAATCGCGGCAAGGTGCAACTCCCGACCGGGGCTTCCTCAGGCTATAAGGTCGAACTGTTCCTGCGGGAACTGGTTGGTCCCGGTGAGTCCATTGCTGACATGAACTTCGACGATTTGCCAACACCATACCGGGCCGTCGCGACCGATCTCGAAACAGGCGCGTTAATAGTATTCCAGGAAGGTGATCTTCCCAAGGTCATGCGTGCCAGCATGTCCTTACCGGCCATCCTCGATCCGATCAAGATCAATGGCCGCGCTTATGTGGACGGCGGATTGGTGCGTAATCTGCCGGTTGATATCGGCAGAACGTTATGCGGCGATGTCGTCATTGCTGTCAATCTCGGTACGCCGCTAAAACCTATCGAAGAGTTGCAGAGCGTGATCGATATTGCCGGACAGTCGATGAATCTGCTTACGGAACAAAATGTCGAGCGCTCTCTCGCCGAACTGACCAATGTTGACATTCTCATCGAGCCAGATCTCGAGGGATACTCCTCCAGCGATTTTGGTGCTTCGGTGCAGATCATGGAGCGAGGCCGTGGAGCGGCTCAGGGAAAAGCGCAGACGCTTTCACGATTGTCTCTCAGCGAAGATGCTTACGCGCTTTGGCTGGCTGAACGGCAAAGCCGGCGCCTTCCTGAACCACGCATTGTGCGCATCGAAATTCCTGCCAGCGACAGGTTCGGGGCCGAAGCCATTCAGCGTGACCTCGATGTCGAATCGGGCGACGAGTTTTCGTTCGAGGAGCTGCATCGTGATCTGGAGCGTTTATATGGACGTGGCGACTTCTCCTACCTTGGCTACGCGGTGCTCGCCGGTGACAACGGCGGCATTATCGTAATTGATGCGGAAGCCAATCCGTGGGGGCCTGGCTACTTGAAGTTTGGATTTGATATCCGTACCGATTTCGACAGCCCGACACAAGGTAACCTCGCTGCGAGCTATCGTCGCACCTGGGCTAATTCACTCGGTGCTGAGTGGCGCGTCGACACGCAAATTGGTTACAACTCGCTCATCACGACGGAATTTTTGCAGCCGCTGCAGGTTCGCGATGGCGCCTTTATCGCCCCTTATGCCGGCGCGCAACGTACCTTTGTCCAGGTTTATGACGAAGAGCTTCGCGTTGGACAGCTGCGCATCAATTCCTTTGCGGGTGGTCTCGACTTCGGGCTCACTGGCAAATTCGGTGAACTGCGCCTTGGACCTTTCGCCGAGAGTGTTCGCACGCAACCGGACTTTGGCGTTCTAACACCGTCGTTGCCCGCCGACGAACAGAGCCAGGTTGGGCTACGATTCGCCGGCATCGTAGACCGCCTGGACAGCGTGACATTTCCACGATCCGGCTGGTTCGCTGCATTGAATTTGCGAAAAACAGAGCACGACTGGGGCTCCGATAATGAGTTTGGTGTTGCACAGCTGGCGGCGCGAGGTGTGAAAACTTTTGGCAAGAACACGTTTGCTGTTCGCGCTGAATGGGGGGAAGAGACGAGTGGCGATCTGCCATCCAACGAATTGTTCGAGTTAGGCGGGCCGGGTCGGCTGTCAGGCCTTTTTCTGGACCAGCTCACCGGCACCAGTTATAACCTTGGCACCGTCACCTACTACCGAAGCTACGGAAACATGCCATCGCAGCTTGGACGCGGTCTGTATGCGGGATTTACGGTCGAAGCTGGTCGTATTGACGATCCACTGATGAAGGATCCTCGGGACTGGGTCTCCTCTGGTTCCGTGTTCTGGGCCGCGGACACGAGACTGGGTGCGCTTTATATCGGCTATGGATACTCGAGCCTCGGCCAAGGCACTGCATATCTGACGATTGGTCAGCGACTGTGACGTGTCTTTCTTTGCCCAAAGTAATCGTTAGCGCGGTCTGACTGACACATGTCAAGCGCTGCTCCGGCGCCGATCGTTCGCGCCACCCTCTGGATGTTCGGCGCCATTTTGTCTTTCTCGACCATGGCGATCGCCGGGCGCGAACTCTCGGCCGAACTGACCACGTTCCAGATCCTGTTCTTTCGCAGTCTCGCCGGCTTCGTTCTGATGGTGGTGCTGCTAAGCCGCACCGGTTGGTGGCAGCTCAAGACGCAACATTTCGGCGTTCATTTCATCCGCAACCTGGCGCACTATGGCGGGCAGTATGGCTGGTTTTACGGAATCGCGCTGATCCCGCTTGCCGAAGTATTCGCCATCGAGTTCACCATGCCGATCTGGACGGCGATCTTCGCCGCGCTCATTCTCGGCGAGCGAATCAGCCGGCAACGTGTGGTGGCGATTGCGATTGGTTTTGCCGGCGTGCTGGTGATGCTGCGACCCGGCATCGCGGTCGTCAGCCCGGCCGCGCTCGCCGTGCTTGCCGCGGCGCTTGCCTACGGCTTCGCGCATGCACTCACCAAGCGTCTTTCCGGTATCGATTCGCCGATGGCAATTCTGTTCTATACCACCGCCATTCAAATGCCTTTGGCGCTGGTGCCGGCATTGCACAACTGGACCTGGCCGTCGCTCGCCGCCTCGCCGTGGGTGGTCGCCGTCGGCGCGGCGGCGCTCGCTGCACACTACTGCTTGACGCGCGCATTTATGCTCGAGGACGCCGCGGTGGTCATGCCGATCGATTTTCTGCGCCTGCCGTTTATCGCCGTGATTGGTTTCATCTTTTACGATGAACCAGTGGAACTTTGGGTTTTTGTCGGTGCAGCGATTGTATTTACCGGAAGCTGGCTCAATCTGAGAGCTGGTTCGAGCACTCCGCATATACCGGGTAAGGCGTAGAACGAGCGGCGGTTTTAAATATCGCGGCTGTCTTGCGCGTCGCGGCCGTGCCGGGCCGTGTCATCAATGAAGTGCTCGCGTGCCGCCTCTTGACGCTGTTCGTAGGTTTCATCTCGCGGGTCCAGCTCCATCAATGCCGACGTCGATACCGGTGTTACTGCAACAAATTGCTCTTGCTCCTGCACCGGCACCTGTCGCGGGACCCGCCAGTAATACGCGGCGACCATAACGAGAGTTGCCATCGTGGCGCTCGTGAACAGAAACAAGCCAGACGGGCCGATCAGCCAGATCGCCGTGGCACCGCCGAGCGGTCCGGCGATGGTGCCAACGCCGAAAGCCAGCAACAGCGTTGCATTGGTCCCGACAATTTGTTCGTGATGCATCTGATCGTGTGCCAGCGCAAGACTGAGTGGATACACGGTCGACGCGAATCCGACGTAAAGTCCTGCCAAAACGAACAATAGCCACAGTGATTGATGGCCGAACACCGCAGTCATTGCGGAGGCCCCCAGGCCGGCGACACCCAGACCGAGCACAACGCGGTTGCGTGGCAGAAAGTCAGACATCCGCCCGATTGGCCATTGAAACAACATCGCGCTAAGGACCCCGGCACCCATGAACAGCGATAGCTTCGAGATGTCAAGACCGATGCGGATCGCATAAATTGGTCCCATCGAATTGAATGCGCTCATGGCCACTCCGCTGAGCAGCGCTCCCATCACCGCAAGTGGCGCATTCGTCAGCACTTCACCAAGCCGCACGCGGGTCGCCTCGGGCAACTGAGGCGCAACCGATCTGGTCAGTGACAGCGGTACCAGCGACAGCGCCACCAGAATCGCTGCCACGCTGAAGAGATAGAACTGTGCCGGATCGCCCAGACCGATGATGAGTTGTCCGCCCGCGGCCGCGAGATTATAAGAAATGAGATAGAAACTCAGCAGTCTGCCGCGGGTCTGGGCGGTGGCGACTCCGTTGACCCAGCTCTCCACGATCAGTAACAGTCCGGCGATACAGAAACCAACCAGCAGTCGAAGCGCAATCCACAGGTCGGCATGGACATACATCGGGTGGGTCAGGATCGCGACGCAGGCCAGCGCTCCGAACACGGCGAAAGCGCGTATGTGGCCTACACGGCGAATAATGCGCTCGCCAAACATGCTGCCGAGCACAAAGCCGACTGCGTGGAACGCCAGAATCAAGCCGGTTCGTGCTGCCGTATAGCCCTCGAACTCGAGCCGCAGTCCCAGTAAAGTGCCGAGCATGGCACTGCCACTGGTCAGCAAGACCAGGCTCAGAAACAACGCAGAAACGGAAGCTACGGTTTGCAGCATTGGCCAGGTGGTGAACAGTGCATGTGTTTTCTTGGAAAGCCGTAAGTCGCGGCAGCGGCAGATTCGGATCCGAAAATTGGCGGAGGGTACACTTAGGCAATGATGTTTCCAAGGAGAACTTCGTCCGGTCCGGATTATTCACGTGCCCATAACATGGCCGCCGATCGCTTGAATTTGACGGACGTCAGCAAGGCATCGGGAATTCGAACCTAGACTTTCAATTCTTGCCTGCGGCTGCGCCAGCGCTGATGGTAAGCTAGCGCCGCTGTGGATTGCGTCCTGGCGGTCTTGAGCGGGGCGGCCCGTTGCAACTTCGATTTACCGGAATGACACACGTACAGGAATGAAACGATGGAAACGCCGATACAGATCACATTTCACAAGGTTCCCCATTCGGACGCCGTGGAAGCGCACATTCGCGAAAAAGCGGCGAAGCTGGAAGAGTTTCACCCACGTATCACCAGTTGCCGGGTGACGGTGGAAGAACAGCGTATGCATCATCACCAAGGCCACCATTTCAGTGTCAAAATCGACGTGCGCGTTCCCGGCAAAAAAGAGATTGTTGCCAACCGCCATCACGACGAGGACATTTATGTGGCACTACGTGATGCCTTCGCTGCGGTTCAGCGCCAGCTGGAAGACACGGTTCGCGAGAAACGTGGTGATGTGAAGGCGCATGACGTCCCGCAGCACGGCAAGGTCGCGCGTATTCTGGTCGATGAGGGGTACGGCTTTATCGCAACGCCGGATGGTCGCGAACTTTACTTCAGCCGGGAGAATGTCGTGCATCCGACCTTCGATGAGCTTGGTCCCGGAGTCGACGTGCAGTTCATTGAGGAAATGGCGGCCGAGGGCCCGCAAGCCAAACGCGTCAGCGTCGGCAAGCATCACATTTAATAGTCCGATCGTTCCAGTACGCGCAATGCAGGTGTGCTGCGCCGCGGCTGGTAAATGTGGCGGGTGCCTTTTTATTCCTGACTGGTGGTCGCCGGCGTTAAATGACGTATGAACCAGTCGCCGGCCAGGCCTGCGACTTCTTCCAGCTTGCCGCGCTCTTCGAACAAATGCGTCGCCCCGGGAACGATGATTAACTCAGACTCGCAGTTCACCAGTCCTTCGCGAG
Source organism: Burkholderiales bacterium (assembly GCA_041637935.1). Taxonomy (GTDB): domain Bacteria; phylum Pseudomonadota; class Gammaproteobacteria; order Burkholderiales; family Eutrophovitaceae; genus SG8-40. Next base: position 6,052 of record JBFKXV010000110.1, read on the forward strand.
CGGATTCATTGAGTTCGATAACGCCAAAGTCGTTACCGCCGACAATCAGTAGCGTTGGTGCACGCACCCGCTTCAAGGCATCGGCACCAGTCAGATCCGGCCGGCCACCGCGCGAAACCACTGCTGCAACCTCCGTGCGCATCGATGCGGCAACGCGCAACGCAGATGCAGCTCCAGTGCTTGCCCCAAACAATCCGATCAGAGCATCTCTTGTGCTGGGTTTGTCGCGAATAAAGCGCACGGCGTAGCCAAGGCGTTGCGTGAGCAAGGAAATGTCGAAACGCAGTTCGTAGTCGCGGTCTTCCTCCTCGGTGAGTAAATCCAGCAGCAGGGTGCTCAGCCCCAGTTTGCGCAGTTCCGACGCGACAAATTGATTGCGCGGTGACAGACGGCCCGAGCCGCTGCCGTGCGAAAAGATGACAATGCCTCCCAGCGGCGCGGGAGCGTGCAGCGCGCCCACAAGGACCACTGCCCCGGCGGGTATGGAAACAAGCTTCCCGCTATCAGCGACGCTCATGTCTCACTCACCGGACGCTGTTTTGAGTATTGGCGCACAGTCTCGATCACTTCGCGGTCTTCAATCTGCGGGAAATCGCGATAAAACTGTCCGACAGCGTAGAACTCGTTCGGCGCTTCGAGGCAAACCACTTCGTCAGCAAGCGGTCTGACGCGCTCAAGACTCGACGCTGCGGCAACCGGAACTGCGCAGATGAGGTGTCGCGGTTCGCGGTTGCGAACAGCGTGCAATGCCGCAATCATGCTCGCCCCGGTTGCCAATCCGTCGTCGACAACGATCACAATCCGGTCTTTCGGGTCGATCGGCGAGCGTGCCGGAGTGTACTGCGCACGTCGTTTTCGCAGGGTTTCCAGCTGTCTTTGCGTTTCACGCTGCAGGTAAGCTTCATCGGCGCCCGAGCGCGCAGCATGCTCGGCAGTGTAAGTCCAGCCCGACTCATCGACGGAGCCGACGGCCAACTCGGGGCTGACAGGGGAGCGCAGCTTGCGCACCAGCACCACGTCCAACTCACCTTCCAGCGAGTCGGCCAGTATTTTGCCCATAATGACTGAACCTCGCGGAATTGCCAGAACCAGCGCATTTTGTCCGCGATACTTGGATAATGCCTCAGCCAGCTGTTCAGCCGCCTCGTTGCGAGAGTCGAAAACCTTGCTCATGCAAAAAGTATCCGCGTATGGCGCGTAGTCGCTTTGCTTAAGATCAAGTTTCTGTCACGCGGCGCATATAGCATTGCGTCCATGGTGCATGTGGTATCGGTGCCGCACAAGCTGTTAGTCCTGGCTGCCCGATATACCCAGCTACACAAGGCGTTGCGTTTGCTGAACGTGCAATCTCAATAGTGCAGGATGTTG
>JBFKXV010000111.1:0-7407 GCA_041637935.1 Burkholderiales bacterium
CGGCAACCCTTTGCATCAGCTGCGCATAGTTTGCCCACACCTGATCACCCCGCGAAACGGCAGGGTTATCCGGAGATATGCTCGCGGCGCGGGCAAGTAAGTGAGTAATGTTCATCGACGAAAACTCAGACTGGCCTTGTTATCTTACAACGACCGGATCTTATAACGGACCTTGCGAAGTGCCGGCAAGACGCCGCATCGTGTCTACGAACCGTCGGGCTTGTCACGGTGCCAGATCAGTTCGCCGTCGCACCATACGTCGCGCACGCGGTGATAAGGAATGCTGTGCTGACTGCCATCACTCTCGATCGCCTCAAATGCGAAGTGTTCGTCCTGAGGGAAGTGAACATGCTCAAACGGCACTTTTACGATCCGGTCAGCAACACGATCGTAATAGCCGATGACAAATTCTCCACGTCCGAACTTTTCATCCCAGCGAATCCGATTGAGCAGATCCTGTATCGGCGTCATCGCGGTTGCACCTCGATGCGCACCAGGTCAGTCAATGGCGTCACCACAAACCGCACTGGAAGGAACTGTTCGATCAGCCACATTGCGGTTCGTGCATGGCTTGAAAGTCGGTGCGCGGTAAACACGGAAGGCCCACGTGCCAAAGCAAAATAGATCAGCAATTGATCAGAGGCGTGCAGATCGAGCGTAACACCGCGCTCTAGATCCGAAGCCAGTCCGCCACCGACCGCGTCGCCCAATGTCTCTGCACGAATGCCGCGCTCGGCAACCTGCCCCGCTCCCAACACCGTGCACCCGGTGCGAGCCCAGGCCACGACTGCGCCACCCGGTCCGACAGCCGCTTCGGGCCCAAACGACAGCATCTCCACCTCCGGTGGCTGCTTGGCGACCGGTTCCAGCCGCGCGGTCATAGCGTCACGCATGCGCTCCGCAATATGAAACGGCAAATTCGACACATGCACCCGCGCCTTTAGCGAGTGCAGTGGGCCGCTCTCCGCCAGCTGCAGCGGCCGTAGCAGCGCAGGTGTGGTCTCGGCATAAACCTCGCCGCCGCCACGCGGATAATAACCGCGGCGGCGCACTTCGATGCGAACCTTTGCGCCCATGCGCCCGATCAGCGGCAATATGACGTCACGCAGGTAATCGATCGGTGGTGACCAACGCACATCGGTACCACCCGTCACCACGACCTGCGCGGGTTGCCGTGCCAGGACCAACGCCGGCAACACTGCCTGCAGCACCAGCGTGATACTGCCGGCCGTGCCGACATCGAAACGAAATTCGCCGCCGCGCAACGCCTTCGGAGCAAACTCGATTTGTTGCGAGTGCAGTTCCAACCCCGAGATATCGGCATCACACAGCGTCGCAACAGCGCCTACAGCGGTGAGATGCTGCGCTGCCAATCCCGGCCTGTCGCGCCGGGCGCGAATGTTATCAATGCGGATACTTTTTCCCGTCAGTGCTGCCAGCGCTGCCGCGGTGCGCACCAATTGCCCCCCGCCTTCGCCATGAGCACCGTCGATTTGTAACGGTCTCATGAGTGCACGCGCACGGCGGTGCGCAATCGACGACAGAACGGCCAGCTAGCCACGCTCGGCATCTTCGCGCGATTCCTCGCGTTCACGAAGCCGGGAAATGCTCTCCACCACACGCGCAACTTCATGATCCGACAACGGAGGGCGGCATCTCACTCGATTCCACGTCAGCAACAATTCGAGCACGACCGATGCATCGATACCTCGATGAAACAGATGCCCGGCGAGAGATGCGATGGTCGAGTTGCGCTTCCCTTCGTCGACACCTTCGCGCACCAGGTTACGCCAGTGCGTCAATGGATGGCCGCCACGCGCTTTCTCGCCGCGCACCAGTTCGAGCAACCACGATGGCATCGGTGCCAGTTCTGACTCGCCGGGCGAATGGCCGCGTTTCCATCGATAGCGTTTGCCGCTGCGATGCACCGAAGGGGGCGCGACCACGCAACCGCCGTCACCGCGCAAATCGATGCCCTGGGTTAATCCGGCACGATTACGAATCACACCGGCTGGGTGCGCAAAGTAAAAATGGCGTCCACCGCTACCGGTTATCGCCTCGACGGTTCCCGGCAACGGCTCATATTCATGTTCCAGCCGGCCAAGGCTTTCCTTGCCACCATGGGCGACGTCAATATCAAGCACCACCAGGCCCGATACCGTGCCGGTGACGATTGCCACGTTCGCCTTCTTGCGCGTCTCAAACCACTGTCGGACTTCGTTCGCGCCGGCGCAACGTTGCTGGAACTCCAGCCATGGAATCAGCGGCCTTTTGCCGCGCGCTTCGATCGGGATCACCGACCAACCAAGGGCGAGATATGCCAGCGCTGCTTCGAGCCCGTCATTCCCCCGCAATCCGGCAGCCGCGGAACGTTTCACCGCCATCAGCCGGCCCGCTTCGAATGCGTGAACGCAGCAAGGTCCCAAACCCCGCTTGATTCGTCATGCCGAAGGACATACAGCGAACCGTCGTCTGTCTGGCATCTGAAATAACGCTCAGTTGGCCCCATCCAACGGTCGACGATCTCGCACACCTCGAGCTTGCGTTCGCCGAGCCAGAACGAGCGCGGCTCCTGCTCGCCGCGATAACCCGAATAACACTCAACTTTGATGCTCATGACCTGTTTATATTAGCCCCGACGGAATCTCAACACCGCGACCCCTGAGCACTATTAGCTTTCAACACCATTTCGTCTCAACACCATGACGACTGATCGGCCGGCGTTCGCAGCAGTTCACGCACGTTGGCCTCGATCACGCGATAACCGACATTGCCGGTCAGCGCCTGGCGCCCCTCGTTGAACAACATCGTCGGGCTGGCGCGGACCGATTGGTCGCGCGCCATGGTAATGTCCTCGGAGAGCAGCGCGTGCGCGGCCCCATTGTCGAGGTTCGACTCAATCTCACCGACTGGCAGGTCGAGTCGCTCGGCGATTTGCAGTAACTCGTGGCGCTTCGAAATATCCACCAAATCCCTGAAAAAAGCTTCACGCACGGCCCAAGCCGCGCGCTCGAAAGCTGTACGTCCGTCGATATCGCCGATTCCGGGTTCAAGCAGTTTCAGCGCGCAAAGGAACAGATGTGCCGGCAACGACGAGCGCGGTGCATTGCGCACCCAGATATCAGCGTGCAGCGGAACGTGGTCGAACCGCTCCACCACCTCCCTGACATGATTGCCATAAGCTTGCGCCCCGCCGCGATTCGCCCACTGTGCCGTTATCTTCTCGTGCGCATGCCCGAACACATGCACAAAGTGATAATCCATCTCGACCTCATCAGCGAACTGCTGCTTCAGCTCGTCGATGCGTATCTGCGACACATATGCCCATACACACAGCACGTCGGAAAAGTGCTGAATCTTGACCCTGTCCATGGTGCCTGCCCCGAATAGTGACGCTCTCAATAGATAAATAGAGCATACCAGCAGCAAACCATTTCAATCTGCGTTACGCTTGCGCAATGCTGATCAAATTTCAGAGCGACGTAGGCACCCTGAGCATGTTCGATGACGTCGCGGTGCCGTTGTTGAAGCTGATGGGGCACAGCGGCACCGTGCCGAGCGCGATCATGCCCGAGGATATTCCCGCGGCCGTGGCGAAACTCAAGGCAGCGGTAGCCGCGCAACCCGATGCGCCCGCGCCGGAGGCTGCCAAGCGCAGTGAGCGCGAAGAAGGCGAGCTTCCCGTCTCGCTCAAACAACGCGCTTTCCCCTTGATCGAACTGCTCGAACGGGCGGCGACCAGAGAATGCGAAGTCGTCTGGCGCTAACAATTTGACGAGTAAACTGCTGCGCAAACGACGCCATGTCGCGTGCTCGCAACGCTTTTTCCTGACAAACTCATATCGCTTGAAACCTGATTGAATTGAATCCAAGCCATGAGTAGGCATTTCGAGCACATTGTCACCAACGGGGTGCGGCTGCGCTGCGTCGTCGAAGGCGACGGGCCGCTTGCAATTATGGTGCATGGCTGGCCGGAGTCATGGTACTCGTGGCGCCACCAAATCGACCCCGTGCGCGAGGCAGGATACCGCGTCGTCGTTCCCGAAGTGCGCGGTTACGGTGACAGCGATGCGCCGGAGCCGGTCGAAGCCTACGACATGGAAAACATGATCGGCGACGTGCTCGGATTGATTGATCACTTTGGCGAGCAGCAAGCGGTACTCATCGGCCACGACTGGGGTGCGCCGATTGTCTGGAACACCACCGCACTGCATCCCAAGCGGGTACGCGCCGTCGTTGCCATGAGCGTGCCCTATTCACCGCGTGGCAAGATGTCTTCGACCAAGCTTTGGCAAATGCTTTATCCGAACCGCTTCTTTTATCAGCTGTATTTCCAGAAACCGGGTGTTGCCGAGGCCGAATTCGAAGCTGACATCGGTACCTCGCTGCGAAAAATCTATTACTCCGGCTCGGGCGATGCACCCAAGGGCATGTTCAGCGCCGACAAACCACCCGATGCGCGCATGCTCGACGACATTCCCAGCCCGGAAGTGCTGCCGGCATGGCTGACCGAACAAGATCTTGATTACTACACGGCACAGTTCAAGAAGAGCGGCTTTCGTGGTCCGCTGAATCGCTACCGCAATCAGGACCGTGACTGGGAGAATCTGACCGGCCTGACCAACGCGCGTGTCACCAAACCGGCATGTTTCGTTGCCGGCAGCCGCGATGCCGTGTTGCGTTTCGTCCCCGGCGTCGATCTGGTCGAATACATGAAGCGCTGGGTAGACGATCTGCGTTTGTGCAGAATCATCGACGGCGCCGGGCACTGGATCCAACAGGAGCGTCCGCAGGAGGTGAACGCGGTGTTGCTGGAATTTCTTGCCGGGCTGGAGGGGTAAGTTGGGGGGCTCGGAAAAGAAAAGCCATTCTCACCACAGAGACATAGAGATAACCCAAACAGCGAAAGCAATGCTGGTTTGAGACGCCCTGGTATCGCGGATTTCAGTCGCGCCCGCAACCGCCTCCGCTGCCCGGTCATGCTCCTGACTATTCGCTCATTCGAAATCCGGTCATCGTGTCTTTCTTTTGAATTTCCCTGTGCCTCTGTGCCTCTGTGGTAAAAGCAATTTGTCAAACTTGGGAGAAGAGAAAAATGAGTGCATTCACGCTAATAGTGCATTTGCAAGCCAAGCCGGACCAGGTTGACCAATTCATGGCAATGGCACTGGAGAACGCTGCCGCGACGCGCTCGACCGAGCCCGGTTGCCGGCAGTTCGACGTACTGATTGACCCCGAGGACAAAACCAGGATTGCGTTCTACGAGGTCTATGACGACAAGCAGGCGTTTGAGACCCACCAGCAAACCCCGCACTTCAAGAAATATTTCGAGCATGCCCTGCCTTTGCTCGCCGACCGTGAACGCAGTTTCTTCACCCGCGTCGCGCCCTGAGCGAAGGAGGCTTCAAGTCATGGAACTGAATCCAGCCAATCTGACCACGCTCGAACGCTACAAGATCCTCACCGGCCTGGTTTTCCCGCGACCGATCGCTTTGGTGTCAACGCGCAGCGAAAACGGTGTTGCCAACTGCGCGCCTTATTCCTGGTTCAATGCCGTCTGCGAGGATCCGCCGCTGGTGATCGTCAGTTTCGGTGCCCGTAAGGACCGCAACCTGAAGCATTCGCTAATCAATATCCTCCGCACCGAGCAGTTCGTTGTGAACCTGGTCGACGAAGAAATCGCCAACGGCATGCACATATCCAGTGAAGAGGTTCCGGAAACCGTCAGCGAGTTCAGCACAGCAGGCTTCAGCGAAGCGCCATGCACGGTCGTCAGGCATCCGCGCATCGCCGAAGCACCGGTCAGTTTCGAGTGCAAGCTCTACAAACGCGTCGAAATTGGGCACATGCGCGACATCATTCTCGGCGAGGTGATCCATATCCACACCCGCGAAGGTCTGGTTGATCCAGACACCAAGCGCGTGTCCGAGGATGACTATTGGCCGGTCGGTCGCCTTTACGGCACCCGTTATTGCACGACGCGCCAGCGTTTCAACCTGCCCGGCGAGTTGCCCGACTGATTTGCGTCATCACAACGCGCGACGCGGCATACACAAAGAGAAAGCGCCTCACCGCTACGCTTTGATGCGTTTTCGTGCGACCATCTTCAAACGGTAGCTATCGTCAGTGGGAACCATCACATGAAGTTCTTTAGCCTGGAACAAAAAGTCGCCGTTATCACCGGGTCGAGCCGGGGCATTGGACGATCCATTGCCGAGCATCTCGCCGCAGCCGGGGCAAAAGTCGTCATTTCCAGCCGCAAGGCCGACGCTTGCGAAACAGTAACCGAGTCCATCAACAAAAGTGGCGGCGAAGCCATCTCGGTCCCCGCCAATATTTCCGACAAGTCGCAGCTGGAAAATCTTGTCGCGGCGACCCATAAAAAATGGGGACGTGTCGACATACTGGTGTGCAACGCAGCGTCCAACCCGTATTACGGCCCGATGGCCGACATGCCGGACGGAGCGTTTGACAAGATCCTGCACAACAACATCGTAGCCAATCACTGGCTGGCCAACATGGTGCTGCCCGAAATGGCTGAACGCAAAGACGGCGCGGTCATTATTGTCTCGTCGAGCGGCGGCCTGAAGGGCAGCGGTGTGCTTGGCGCCTACGCGATTTCCAAGGCCGCCGACATGCAGCTGGCGCGCAATCTGGCAATTGAATGGGGGCCGCACAATATACGCATCAACTGCATCGCGCCTGGTTTGATCAAGACCGACTTTGCACGTGCGTTGTGGGAAAACCCGGAACTTCGCCAACGATACGAAACACAGACCCCGCTCAGGCGTCTCGGCGAGCCCGACGACATCGGCGGCATCGCCGTGTTCCTCGCCTCGCCCGCTGGCGCTTTCGTAACCGGTCAAACGATTGTTGCTGACGGTGGTGTCACCATCGTCGGATAAACGATTAACAAACCGGCAAAGTAATCCCGCGCACGTCATGTCGGCGCGTAGTTGACGCGGCGGCGATCGACAGTCCGCAAAAAAAACGAACACGTACCTGCAACGACAGGTGCGCAGGAGGAGGCAACGTGAACGACATCATCTTTCACCACTACCCGCCATCGCCCTTTTCCGAGAAGGTACGGGTCGCGATGGGTATCAAGAAACTCGCGTGGCGGTCTGTCGAAATTCCACGCGTGCCGCCCAAGCCGGATCTGATGCCGCTCACCGGCGGCTACCGGCGCACACCGGTGATGCAAATCGGCGCCGATATTTACTGCGACACACAATGCATTCTTCGCGAATTGCAGCGCCGCTTTCCAGAACGGACGTTCTTCCCCGGTGGTGCCAACGGTATGCCGTGGGCGGTCAATCGCTGGACCGACTTCGTATTCGATGCAGCTGCAAGGGTGGCCTTGGGAGCAGGCGCCGACCAGCTGCCGGAGGCGTTCGCCAAGGACCG
>JBFKXV010000112.1:0-7393 GCA_041637935.1 Burkholderiales bacterium
CCAAAATGGTGCCATGCTGTGTTGCTCGTCGTTTATTTGGAATAGCCAAACTGCACTCCTCGCGCCTTGCCTGACCCCATTTTGGGGAGCAACGCATCGACCCAATGTGTGTTAACAGGCCCTAGTAATGATCGGTACCACTTTCCTGATACCGATCAGGGCCACAAACAACGTCCCACAGGTCGCGAGTGCCTGTGCTCCTCTGTTCGCCTCCGGACGTCGATCTGTGAATTCGTGTTGCGTGCAGCCCATTTGCTTTCCTCGTACGCCCGCTTTTGAGCTCAAAACCCTCGCCCCTTCCAGCCGTTGCTGCAGGAATGGTAATTCCGCACATTCTGGCTGCGACACCTTTCGCAGCCCCACTCGAGCCTGACCCGTACCATACGTTCACTCGCACGGTAAATGATTCAAGCGAGATGACTACTCACTCGATACTTAATAGGAGCTACACCATGAAACTCGTGAAAACCACTATCGCTGCCGCTCTGTTCGGTCTGTCACTGAGTGCGTTCGCCGCTACAAGCGACCTGTCGTACGTCACGCACGGTTCGCAGTCTGGCCAGGAACTGAAAGTTGGCCAAATTAATGAGCCGCGCTGGAGCGATCGCAACGCAGTTAACAAGAACGCGCGCAAAGAAGTCAAGCCGTTCGCGAAGGCCGCCGGTAACTACCGCTTCGGCGATATCACCTCGGTCACGCACAACTAAGCACTTGCGTTCCTCCGGTTGATCCGATCAACCGTGCGAGGGGGCTGTCAGGCAGAGATCCTGTCTGGTGGTCCCCTCGCTGTTTTTCTGCGCGGTGACCCAGGGTACCAAAGTCCCTCTACAGCGTTCGCGCCACACCGTGTCTTGGCCGACTTTCTTCACGGCCGCTATCGTTTTAGTTCCTTCCGCAAGCATTCTTGCTTGACGCAAGTCAACCTGTTACTCCGTGCGTCTATCCGATAATCAGCATCTACATGTTGCCGGCCGGTGCGCGATCGTCCCGGCGTCCATCCCATCAATCTGGAGCGAATCATGAAGGACATTGAGAATCTTTTTGGCAAAGCGATTGGCGAAATCGAACGCATGCTGAATACCAAGACAGTGGTAGGAGACCCGATCACAGTTGAAGGCAATACCCTTATTCCGCTAATCAGTGTCGGATTTGGTTTTGGCGTCGGCGCTGGCGAAGGTAATGATCCCAAGAAAGGCGTTGGCAGCGGCGGCGGTACCGGCGGCGGCGGCGGTGTCAAGCCGATTGCGCTGGTGATCATCAACCAGGACGGCGTGCGAGTTGAAACCGTCAAGGGCGGAGCCGCCTCGGTGATGGAAAAGATCGCCGATGTCGCCGGCAAAGTGGCATCTTCCAAAACGGCTAGCGACTGACCGGCTGTTTGCAGCCTCTGGACCTGCCGTCGTGACGCCTGTGCTGATCCTGTCGGCGATATTGTTACTGCTCCTGCTCCTCCTCGCCGTACCGCTCGACCTGGTATTCAGGATCGAGTGTGTGCGGAATTTCCAGGGACAGATTTCGGTCCGCTGGCTTTTCGGTGTGGTCCGCTTTCGCATCCCCCTTACAAGCACCAGCGGGCAGCAACGGAAGAACAAACGCCTGCAGCAGTCATCAAAAAAGCGTACGGCTCGCAACAACCACCGTGCACGCCCCGATTTTGTGGCCGTAATCAGGCAAGCGCAGTTTCGCCAGCGTGTCTATCGCTTCTTCAAAGACCTGGTTCGTGCGCTCCATCTTCAGCGTTTGCGATTGCTGATGCGATTGGGGCTGGGCGACCCAGCGGATACTGGCCGCCTGTGGGCGTTGATAGGGCCGCTGAGCGCGATGGCCCAGAATGTCCGGAGCGCGGAGGTCTGCATTGAACCGGAGTTCATGGACTCGGTACTGGAAGTGCAGGCGGACGGGCAGCTTCGTCTGATTCCGCTGCAGTTGCTGGTCCTTGTGTTTGCCTTCGTGCTTTCGCCGCCGTCAATTCGCGCCTGGCGCACACTGCGCGCCAGCCCTGCCTGAAAAGAGTCCGGTTATGGATCGATTACTCGCCTGCGAACCAATACGGATCGGTAACGTGACCTTGTTCCCAATAGAGCACGTGACTCTGCGCACGCAAACGACTGCTACACACGCCTTGCTCACCGCTTCCAAACAACCGGTGGCACTGGTTGTTCGCGATAGCAGCGGAATTCGGGCAATTCAATTCGGTATCGAACTTTCGATCGAACAAATGCGCTTGCAAATCCCTGAACTGGACGACTTCTTGGCGCCGTAGTGATCGGTCTTACCCGAGTCAGGAAGATTTGCTGACTACTAAACAGGCCCGGTGTCACATATCCTAGGGCGGTGAACAGCATCAGAACCGATCTCGATGTCGTTTTCAGGCGACAGCTTCATACCATCATCGTTTCTGTAACGCCGTAACTACTTCTCGGAATATGCATTCCTGCGACGGGCATGGTAGCTGCACAGTAGTCACACCGGGAAAAACGGCTTGCCGTATGCCGTGCCCGCAAGGTAAGACAGCTGTCTTTTCGAGGAGGATAATGCATATCGGTCAGAGAGGATTCACACTCCTCGAGATGATGGTCGTGGTTGCGATCATCGGATTACTCGCCTCCGTATCGTTGCCGGCATACCAGAACTACAGTGCACGAGCCAAGGTATCGGAAGCGATCCTCGCGCTGAGCACCTGCCGCGCCACCGTCACCGAAACGACCCAGTCAACTTCCTTTTTGCCCTTTGGCGGACAGTGGGCATGCGAATCTCAGGCCGGAACCGATGTATCCGCTTACGTCGAGTTAATCGAAACCAGCGATGAGGGCGCCGTGCGGGCGAGGTTGCGTAACATCAACTCGCTCGTCGACGGACAATACATCGTCATGCGCCCGTGGCCGGATGTCACCCGGTCTGCTGCGATACTGGCAGGCGATAACATCAGGCAATGGGACTGCGGCCCCGCGACCACTAACACCAATGACATCAGCGCAACGTTACCCGCCAGCTGCCGCGCCACTGCCGCGGAAATTGGCGCAACCTCTGGATGGGCTTCAGCCAGCTGACTCGCTAAGCAACCGTAGTCATGGACAAGCGGCGCAACGCCGCCTGTTTGAAAAAAATGCCGGCGCCCCCGACCTGGGCCTGCAACAATAGTCGCAATCGATATCACTCGAGATTTGCTCTGTATCGCGGCGGCATTCGCGCCACCGGTGCAGATGCGGTTCGCAGCTCCTGACTGCAAGTGACGACGACCCAGCTCGATATCTTCGGTAAAGGTAAACTTGCAAGAGATTGGAGCCGAGGCTCGAATAGAGGCCCGATCATCTTTGACAGCATGATGCCGGTTAACTGACGTGGTCAGTGCCGCTTGAATATATGGCATGAAGTATTTTCGCGAGCTCGAAGGTCTCACGGGGGCAGGATCAACTGCGCTTTATTGCGTAGGCCTGGGTTTGTTTGCCGCAATAGGAATACTCGGTTGGCAAATTCTCGACTGGCTAAAGACCGGCGATTGGCAGGCGCTGACGTTGATGTCAGCGTTGGCATCGATCGGCGTGGATTGGGCGAGCACTCCGCAGAGCTGGATTGGAATTCACAATCTGCTCAAGCAGATACCGCTCACTGTGGCAGCCTTTTGGGCGTGGATGATACCGGCACTTTTGCTGATGCTGCTGCACAACTGGATCGTGCGGCATAGCGGCCAATAGCGTCCTTCAGTACAACAACCCGCATCGTTCTGGCACCGCGTTGTAGCCCGCCTGCTGGCGTTCGCTCAGCGCCCATGCGCGAGGATCGTGCTCGAGAATGCCTTCGAAGACTTCCGGCCGCTCGACCGGCCGGCGTTCGCCCAGGGTCGATCGCCTGTACAAATCAATCGCATTGGCAACGGAAATGTCAGCGCCTTCACGGCAATCGATACGCATTTTCCCTCCGATCGATCTCTGCGCGCGTCCAGCAGGTTTCGGACGCGATGCACTGATTTTAGTCCACTGCCCCACGATTGCAGGTCATCGCGACAAATACACCCGTCGAATGGAAGACGATCAGGTACGGTCGCTATTGAGCTTCCATTCATTGAGAAATGCGCCGAGCCTGAAACAAGCACGTGAATTGTCCACAGCGCCTGTGTGTGATTGTGCATCGAGTTTCCAGGCAGCTGGCATTAAGGTGACACACTCAGGCCGGCTTTTAGCTGCCGCATACACAGGAGAACGTTTTGTTTTTCCGACAACTGATGCTCGCCGCCAGCTTCGCGTTTGTTTCATCTGCAGGGTTGGTAAACGCGAAGGTCGCGTCCGACTACTTGCCGATGGATATATTTCATATCCTTCCCGAGCTTGAGTTTCAGCATGGCTCTGCTCGACAATTGTGTCCAATCACTGGCGTGAGCCTTGCGCATCCGCACGACATCACGCACCTGGATAGGTCGCACTTGTATGATTGGGCACATCCACTCGAAACGCGTACCGCGCGTGAAAGATGTGCCATGCCGGCACCCGACCCTGACCATAATGGCAACATCGGCCAAACGTCGGTCGAACAGTCATGGCGCAACATGTGACACCACGTATGCGCCGGCGGCTGCGACCGGTCGCGCTACTGCGTGGTCGCGAGTGACCGGCGCAGCGCGCCGAAGCGCTTTCGATACTGGTTCGGACTGAGTTTGACCTTGCGGCGAAACAATCGGCTGAAGAACGCAGTATTCTCGTAACCGACTTCCTGCGCGATTGCCTCAATCGGCTCGTCGCCTGCTTCGAGCATTTGTTTCGCTTCCTCGATACGAAGAGCATGTACGTACTCGAGTGGCGACATGCCAGTGGCGTTTTGAAAGCGGCGTTTGAATGAACGCTCCGACAGGCCAGACAGGCGAACCAGCGCAGTGACCGGATTCGCCTGCTGGTAGTGTTCGGCCACCCACGTCTGGCAGCGTGCAATAACCGCATCCTCCACCTGCCGGGTACGCGCCAGCCGGGCAAAAGGTTGCTGTCCAACACTATGCCAGTCAATCAGATTGATCCGCGCCACCTGCATCGCTACCTCAACACCGACGCTGCGTGCGACCAAATAGAGCGCAAGATCGAGCCAGGTGGTTCCACCACCCGCCATCACCAATCGTTGCCCTTCGCCCGTCACGATCAACGCGCTGTGTTCACGCACTTTTACTGCTGGATGGCGCTCAGACATGGCAGAACACCACGCCCAATGGGAAGTCGCATCGAGACCATCCAGCAGTTTCGCGTCTGCCAGTAACATCGAGCCCGAGCAAGCGGTCGCGATCAGCACGCCTTCGGAATACTTTTGCTTGATCCAGGCAATCTCAGTGGCGTAGTGCGCGTCGAGCGGCTGACCGGGCGGCAGATTGATGTCTGGCACGCAGACAACATCCACCGGCGGGCACTCAGCCAGGGTCGAGTGCGGTGTGATCGGTACCCCATTGTTGACCTGCATGGGCCCCGGACGTGCCGATACCAGCAGCGGCCGCATCAGTTGCGGTCCCGGCTCGCCGCCCAGTATGACGCCCCACTCGCGACCGGCTGACATGAACAGGTCATACATGCCAAAAATCACTGAGGCGTTGGTCTCAGGGAACACCAGCACGGCAACGGTAACCAGTTTGTTCTCGTCAGTCATGGCCGATTTGTCCTGTTCCTGGCCGATTTGGCTTTAGTCGGCGAACGGCAACAGGCTTATTCTACGCGGCGTTGGCACCAGTTCGGATAGCACCAGTTCGGATAGCACCAGTTCAAATAGAACCGGTACGGATAAAACCGATATGGATAGCAGACTACAGCCCGGGTTTTCGCCACATCGTTTCACTTAACGGGAGACCATCATGGCCAAATACCGCAATGACCTGCCGCAAACGAAGCAACAGCTTTTTTTGACCGACGGTGGCCTGGAAACCACCCTGATCTTCCACGACCAACTCGATCTGCCCTGCTTCGCCGCGTTTGATCTGTTGAAGAGCGACGCCGGTGCCAAGCGCTTGCGCGACTATTTCATACGTTACACGCAGATCGCGCGCGATCAGCAAGCAGGCATGGTGCTCGAGGCCCCGACCTGGCGCGCCAATGCGGACTGGGCGGCGAAACTTGGCTACGATGCCAATAAATTGGCCGACGCCAACCGCAAAGCGATTGGTTTGCTGCTCGAGATCCGTGGCGCGTTTGAAACACCGGCCACGCCGATAGTTGTCAGCGGCAATCTGGGCCCACGCGGCGATGGTTACGTTGCCGATCGGCGAATGAGCGTGAAACAAGCGCGCGCCTACCACGCGTCGCAGATCGAGACATTCGCCGCTACTGACGCCGACATGGTTGCAGCGTTCACCATGAACTACGTCGAGGAAGCAATCGGTATCGTGCAGGCAGCGCAATCCGCAGACATGCCGGTTGCCATCTCATTCACCGTTGAAACTGACGGTCGGCTACCGTCTGGGGATACGCTGGCCGAGGCAATCGAACGCACCGACGCCGAAACCGGCGGCCACACGGCTTACTTCATGATCAATTGCGCCCATCCGACGCATTTTCAGGACGTCCTGCAAGACGCCGACGGTTGGCACCTGCGCATCGGCGGCGTGCGCGCCAATGCCTCGCGCTGCAGTCATGCCGAACTCGATGAAGCAACCGAACTCGATGATGGCAATCCGGCCGAACTCGGTGCCGAATATGTCACGTTGCGCACTCTGCTGCCCAACGTCACGGTTGTCGGCGGTTGCTGCGGAACCGACCACCGCCACATCGAAGCCATCGGGCGTGCTTGCCAGGCACCGGCACGCAGGGCCACGCAAGCGGCGTAAACCGGCCTCGAGAAAAAGCTGGCTCGGAACACGCATATCCGATTGCGCGCCGGGCCAGCGCCTCGATTCACAAATACTCGATGAAAAACGCACCATGCGATTGCAAAGTGCGCCGCCCGACGAAAGCAAGCGCTGCTGCATCGTAGCCAAGCGTGTAGTGTTCACTGGAAATACCGGTCCGGCACTCTCTTCATTAGCTAACGGTTCCGTTGTAAGCGCTGGACGACACAGCCGATCCGAAAACTCACCGCAATGCCTGCAAATCGCCGTCAATGCTGATCGCCTGCCCGGATACCGTGTGGTCGCGCCGAGAGGCCAGAAACAGAATCATGTCGGCGAGCTGTTCGGGCTGGATCATTTCCCTGATCGAAGCTTTCGCCAGCCACTCGTCCTGGACCTCACTTGCGCTCTTGCCGGCGATCTTCGCTTTTGCATCGATCACCTGGCGGATGCGTTTGCCTTCCACCGTACCGGGCAAGATCGCGTTACAGCGAATGCCATACTGGCCAAGTTCCATCGACAAGGTTTTGGTGAAACCAACCACACCCCACTTTGCTGCTGCATACGGAGAGCGATTGGGAAAACCGAACCGGCCCGCCGCCG
>JBFKXV010000113.1:0-7354 GCA_041637935.1 Burkholderiales bacterium
AGCCGGACACGTTCGAAGCAGTGGAGCGAATGGCTCGTGAGGAAAGCGAGCCGGAGATTTTCGATCCCACCAAGACGCAGCCGCTGATGCAGTCGCCTTCTGCCACACGGCCGCCATCAGCGGCTGGCGGCATGACTTCGGCGCCAAATGAACCGCCCGCACATTTGCGCGTTGAAATGGATGATGCCATGGACGCTACACGTTCGATGTTCTCCGATGTCGACCGCTTTATAACACTTGGCCGGATTCAGAATGCGATCAGCCTGCTCGAGTTCCAGATCAAACGCGACCCCACTGATCGTGACTCGTGGATCAAGCTGATGGCGGTATACCGCGGCGAAGGCATGGATGACGATTTCGAACGTATCTACGCCGGCTTCCGTGACCAATTCGGCGAAAACCTGGCCTCCTGAATCAGTACCGCCTCGAATCAGTACCGCTTCGAATCAGTACCGTGTCGGGTCAGCGAAATTCGCGAAGCGTGTGTGCTCTCCCTGAAACGTGAGCAACACGGTGCCGATCGGACCGTTGCGTTGTTTGCCGATGATGATTTCGGCCCTGCCCTTGTCGGGCGAGTCGGGGTTGTATACCTCGTCGCGGTAAATGAACAGGATCAGGTCGGCGTCTTGCTCTATGGCACCGGATTCGCGCAAATCAGACATCACCGGCCGCTTGTTCGGCCGCTGTTCAAGCGATCGATTCAGTTGTGATAGCGCCACCACCGGAACATTGAGTTCCTTTGCCAGCGCCTTGAGGGAACGCGATATCTCCGAGATCTCAGTCGCGCGGTTTTCGCCTTGCGCAGTGGAAGACATCAACTGCAAATAATCGACGATGATCATGCCCAGTTGACCGTATTGTCGATGCAACCGGCGCGCCCGTGCGCGCAGTTCCAGTGCGTTGAGTGCCGCCGTCTCGTCGATATGGATCGGCGCCTCGCTGAGCCGGCCAACCGCATCGGTCAAACGCCGCCAGTCATCCTCGGCGAGCCTGCCGGTGCGCAGTTTGTGCTGGTCCAGCCTGCCGATCGAACCGAGCAGTCGCATGGCAAGCTGAGCCGCCGACATTTCCATCGAGAAAATACCGATCGGCAACCCGGCGTCGAGCGCCACGTGCTCCGCCATATTCAGTGCCAATGCGGTCTTGCCCATTGACGGGCGCCCGGCAATGATGTTGAGATCACCGGGCTGCAATCCCGACGTCATTCTGTCGACGTCGGCAAACCCGGTAGGCACGCCGGTTACATCCGACGGATTGTCGCGGTTGTATAGCAGGTCAATGCGCTCGACCACCTGGGTCAGAACCGGCGCCATATCAACGAAGCCTTGCCTGCCGCGCGCGCCTTGTTCCGAAATGGAAAATATTCTCGACTCAGCCTCGTCGAGCAATTGTGCCGGTTCACGCCCCATCGGGTTGTACGCCAACTCCGCGATATTGCTTGCCGTTTCTGCAAGTTTGCGCAAGGTGGCCCGCTCGCGGACGATCTCGGCATAACGCCGTATGTTCGCAGCCGACGGTGTGTTCTGCGCCAGAGCGCCGATGTAAGCGAGGCCGCCGACTGACTCCAGGTCTTTGGTGCTTTCCAGACTTTCGGCGACCGTAATGGCATCGGCTGGCCGATTCGCCTCGACCAGTCGCGTGATGTGATGGTATATCTGGCGGTGATCGGCGCGATAAAAGTCCGATTCGCCGAGAAAATCAGCGATGCGGTCCCACGCCGAATTGTCCAGCAAAAGACCACCCAATACCGATTGCTCGGCCTCTACCGAATGTGGCGGGAGTTTGATCAGTTCAACTTCGGATTCTTCAAAACGCTGAACCGATGCCTGCGCCATGTTCTATTCCCCGCGAAAACCGTCGCACTGCTGTGCGATTCGAATCAGTAAAGTGTAGTAAAAATCGGCGATACGCCAAAGGATTATTTTTCGAAAGCGCCGAACGCCTTGAATGCAAAGGCAGTCGCGCATTTCACGCCAGGCAGAAAGGGCGCAATCCCGGAGCGATGTACGCGTAATTCAATCTGCGGGCAAGCTACCGAGCGCCTTTGTGCGAAGTACAAGCCAACCAGTGATGTAAAACGGGCCGGAATCAAACCGGTTCGAGTCGAGCCGACACCAATCAGTACGCGGTTTTTGTAGCACGCTTCGGCTTAGCGGCAAACAAGCCGCAGTTGTCGCTGCGGCCGTGGGCTGGCGTTAAATAATGGTTCTTCCGGCTTTTCTGTGGCTATATATGAATCTTCAGGCGCTCACCTAGCCGTACGCAACAAAAATCTTCACCACGAAGACACCAAGGGCACCAAGTAACAGCAAGCAGGAAGGACATGAACTCGTATTTCTTTGTGTGACTTTGCGTCTTCGTGCCTTTGCGGTGAAGGGTTTCTATCGCATGCCGTCGCTGCCAGGCGGTTCGTGCCTCACGTCTGGACCCACACGAAAGTTGGATGAATCCAAATAATAAGCGACTATTGCTCGGCGACTACCGACACATTGATAGTGGCTACCGCGTCGGCATGAAAATCGACTGTAATCTGATACTCGCCGACTTGTTTCAGTGGCCCGCCGGGCATCTGGATCATACCCTTCGGCACTTCGTGCCCTTGCGCCTGGAGCGCATCAGCAATGTCGTAATGGGTCACAGAGCCAAACAGGCGTCCGTCGACACCGGCTTTTTGCGCGATCTCCAGCGTCATGCCATCGATTTTTTCGCTCCGCTCTTTCGCATCGGCCAGCACCTTCGCCTGCTGCGCCTCGAGCTCGGCGCGGCGACCTTCGAATTCGGCAATATTTGCTTCGGTAGCTCGCTTGGCCTTGCCCTGAGGGATTAGATAATTGCGCGCATATCCCTCTTTGACTTTAACAATGTCGCCAAGACGGCCAAGATTCTGGATCTGTTCCATCAGGATAATCTGCATGTTCCTGTCTCCACTCAGTGAACGTCAGAGTACGGCAACAACGCAAGGAAGCGCGCGCGCTTGATGGCAACGGAGAGTTGCCGCTGATAGCGCGTTTTGGTGCCGGTGATACGCGCTGGAATGATCTTGCCGGATTCGCTGATGAAATCCTTGAGTAAATCGACGTCTTTGTAATCGACCCACTCGATCCCTTCAGCGGTAAAGCGGCAGAACTTACGACGTTTGAATAGCGGGCGAGAGAAACTGCGTTTCTTGTCGTTGCGTTTTTTGCTCGGACGGTACATGGTTATCTCCGGTTTACTTCAAATCAAATTCGGTTACGTGAAAAACAACCCAACGCGACTTGCTGCTACGGTTTCCGAGGAAGCCTCTGAGTTGCAGTGTTTTATCGGGTGAAATCCGATCCAGCGATTGCGCCCTGTCACCGATTGCCACGCAGTCCAGACTCAATGTCACATCTCGCCCTTGTCCGGCTTCTGTCTGTCTGGATTGGTGCGCAACGGAAAAAGCAAGAACCGCAGTGCCTGCCGGCGTGTATCGCAATTGCTCCTTCGATGCGATGCTCGCTTGCAAGACGACCGTGTTATGCGGCAATCAGGTAGACGCCTCGGCCGGCGCTTCGGTTGCGCTCGCTTTCGCTGGCGCCTCCTCCACCTTCGCGCTCTGCGCGGCCTGGCCGACAATCTGTCTGGATTTCTCTTCCTTCATCATTGCTGAAGGTTCGGTGACCGCCTTGGTCATAATCACGGTCAGGTGCCGCAACACCGCATCATTGAACTTGAAGGCGTGTTCGAGTTCGTCAAGCACCGCCTGATCGCACTCAACGTTCATCAACACGTAATGCGCTTTGTGAACCTTCTGAATGGGATAGGTCAGCTGTCTGCGGCCCCAGTCTTCAACGCGATGGACTTTGCCGTTGCCACCGGTGACCAGCGTCCGGTAACGCTCGATCATCGCCGAGACCTGCTCGCTCTGATCTGGATGAACAATGAAAACAATTTCGTAATGCCGCATTCGCAATTCTCCTTATGGATTAACCGCCCGATGGCGGGCGAAAAGCCTCCCGGAGTGCGGACTCCGATAAGGCAAGGAAGCGGCGGATTATACCGAGACTACGTTGTATATCAAGGCGGTTAGGTGGCCGGTTTCGCCCCTGCCACGGGTCTGTGGCGCGCTGCGGGTCGTGCCCGGAACGAAACCGCCCTGCTCGCCGTCAGCCGAGGCAAAGCAGTCCGCTGCGGATTTTCTCCCCCAGATCAAATGCGTGCGCCAGTCCCGATGCGCCAAAGCCGAACACCAGGGCACCGCATACGGTACGGAATGTCCGCCCCTGAAAAAGCCGCGCCGCGCCCTTCACTACCAGCCCGGCCAGCAGCAAATTCGGCAACGTGCCGAGGCCAAATGCCAACATGATCAATGCGCCGCCTGCGGCCGTGCCTGACAACAGCGCGGTGGCCAGCACACCGTAAACCAGGCCGCACGGAATCCATCCCCACAGCGCCCCGACCGCCAGCGCGCTTGGCACCGTGTCGGCCGGGATGAGCCCGCGGCCAAGCGGCTGGATACGCCGCCACAGCGACCGGCCGGCGGCTTCGAAGTGCGCCGCCAACGGCGACAAGCCTGCCAGATAGAGGCCGAGAATCAGCAACATGACATTCGCCAGTACGTACAACACAAGTTGTACTGGCAACACTTCGGAAAACATTAATCCGAGACCGCCGACCGATCCGGCGACTGCGCCGGCCAGACAGTAGCTGGTAATGCGACCGGCGCTGTAAGCCAGGTGCAAGCGAATCTGGCCGCCATTCGTCTGGGCCGACAGCGCGCTCACAATGCCGCCACACATCCCGGCGCAGTGCCCCGCGCCGAGCAAGCCGACCAGAAAAACCGCTGCCAAGCCCATTTCGTGAGGCACTAGATTACCTTTGAGTACGAGGCGCGCCGCCTCTGCTCGCGCAAGTGGCGGTCAAACACCATGCAGATTGCCCGCACCAGATGCCGTCCTCGCTCGGTAACCGTGAGCCAACCGTCCTCAATGGTGACGAGGCCCGCGTCGACAAATGGTTCGAGCTCTTCCAGTTCCGATGCGAAATAGTCGCGAAAATCGATCAGATGCGCAATCTCAATTGATTCGAACGCCAACTCGAAATGGCACATAAGCGCCAATATGACTGCCCGGCGCACCAGATCATCCGTCGTCAGTTCGATGCCCCGCAACGTCGGCAGGGTGTCGGCATCGAGCCGGTCATAGTACTCATCGAGGGTGCGCACGTTCTGGCTGAAGGTAGGGCCGACTGCGCTGATCGACGATACGCCCAGTCCCAGCAGGTCGCTGTCAGCGTGCGTTGAATAGCCCTGGAAATTGCGATGCAGATATCCACGCCGCTGCGCCACTGCCAATTCGTCGTCCGCTTTGGCAAAGTGGTCCAAACCGATATGCACGTAACCTGCCTGTGTCAGCCGCTGTACCGCAAGGCTGAATATCTGCAACCGCGTGTCGGCATCGGGAAGATCGGCGGCATTGATTCTGCGTTGTGGTTTGAACACATGCGGCAGGTGCGCATAGTTGTAAATTGCTAACCGGTCTGGTGACAAAGCAATCACCTTGTCGAGCGTGCGGTCAAACGACGCCACAGTCTGTTTCGGCAGGCCGTAAATGAGATCGACGTTGATCGAACCGAATCCTGCTGCCCGCGCCTGAGCAATCACCTGCCCGGTCTGCGCCTCGCTCTGGATCCGGTTAACGGCCCGCTGTACGTCGGCTTCAAAGTCCTGTACGCCAACCGACAGGCGCGTAAAACCGAGGCTGGCAAGCAGCGCGACAGTCATCTCGCCGACACTGCGAGGATCAACTTCGATCGAGCACTCCAACTCCGAGCTGCGATCGAAATAGGTGCACAACATCTGCGCCAGGTCGCGCAACTCAGTGTCATCGAGAAACGTCGGCGTACCACCACCCCAGTGCATCTGAACAATGCGGCGGTCGTCGAGCAACCCGGTCTGCAAGCGCATCTCTTTCTCGAGGTAACGGAGATATTTCGCCGCTTTGGCGTGGTCTTTGGTCACGACCTTGTTGCAACCGCAGTAGTAACAAATGGTGTTACAGAATGGCAGGTGCACATACACCGACAGCGCCCGGCCAGTACCCCCGATACGGCGTTTTCTCAGCCAGTTGGCGTGTTGTTCCGGTCCAAACGCCTCGACGAATCGATCTGCAGTCGGATACGACGTGTATCGCGGTCCTGCAACGTCAAATTTCTTCAGGACCTCGGTGTCGACCCGGCTCGCTGGGGAGAAATTTCGCATGTCTTGTTCCATCCGCTATCCGCACTCGCGCAAACTGATTTTCAGTCGGCCTCCCAAGCTGCAAGTTGACCGAAATCAAGGCGTGGCACGTAATCCGATTCCTTGAGCCTGGTAACGCTGTGGCGGCGGCCAGCGCCGCCGCTGGCACCGGGTCGGGTTTCGCTAAAGCAATTTCTCAACCGATGCACGCCTGCGGTCCAGGCGCAAATATCGGTCGAATACGCGGCAAATTGTCCACACCACGTAATGGCCTCGGTCAGTGACGTTCAACCATCCATCTTCGATCGTCACCAACCCGGCATCGGCAAACGCCTCCAGTTCTTCTAATTCGTCAGCGAAGTAGCTTGTGAAATCGAGCAAATGTGCGATTTCCACCGATTCGAAGGCAACCTCGAAATGGCACATCAAAGCGTTCATGACGGTGCGCCGCGCCAAGTCGTCGCTGGTCAATTCAATGCCCCGCGCAACAGGAATGACGTTCTCGTCGAGCAGGCTGTAATAGTCCCCGATCGAGCGGGCATTCTGGCTGTATGTGGGTCCGATGGAACTGATCGACGCAACCCCGAGCCCGAGCACATCACAATCGCCATGACGGCAATAACCTAGAATGTTGTGGTGCAGTCTGCCCTGACGCTGTGCGACAGCCAGTTCGTCGTCAGGTCGGGCAAAGTGGTTCATGCCAATATGAACGTATCCGGCCTGCGACAATTGCATCACTGCAACGCTGAACAACTGCACGCGTGTCTCTTCAGCGAGAGGATCCGCCGGATTATCGGTGCGCGCCAATCTCATTGCGGTCGGCAAACACCTGTAGTCCTGCAAGAACAGCCGTTCAGGTTGTAGTGCAAGCAGCCGTTTCAGCGTCCGGTTGAATGACATCACGGTTTGCCCCGGCAGACCGAAAACCACGTTTAGCGTGATCGAGACAATTCCGCTTCGACGTGCCGCAGCGACGACGCTTTCGGTCACGGCGAGAAGGCGCTCTGGTTCGACGCACGCGTGCTCCGCTGCGCCGCACTCGCGCACGTCGACACGCAGTTCGTTCACGCCAGTCCCGACCATGTTCGCCAGTTGTTGCTCATTAACGGCGATTGGATCGATCTCGACCGAGCAACGGGTTCGGTCAGACAGCTC
>JBFKXV010000114.1:0-7340 GCA_041637935.1 Burkholderiales bacterium
AGCAGCACCACCATCTACCCCAAAAGCGTTAAACCCCCTCAGAGCACACAGCAATACCACCAACTCGCAAGCACTTCTCACAACCGCATGAAGCACCCACACGCTTCGGCTGTCCAAATTGTTAAAGAGCGGAATTGGTTGCGGGGGCAGGATTTGAACCTACGACCTTCGGGTTATGAGCCCGACGAGCTGCCAGACTGCTCCACCCCGCGACCGTCAGAAATCGAGAAGCGGAATTTTAGCAATGCGCGTCATAACACGCAACAAAGATGTAACGTTGCGCGGGCGAGAAATCAGTCAGTTACCCATTCAAGAATAGGCTGCCATTGCTCGGTGTCACGGCCGCTAACCGAGTCCGGAAGATCGAAAATACTCAAGCCGTTAAAGGCCGCATTCGCATACACCTGAGTGTCCCGCAGCCAGGTCAGAATTGGTAAGTCGAATTGTTGTAGATAGGCACCGAGCGTCGAAGCCGCACGGGTTCGCGGATCGACGCGCATGCCAACGATACCGATGCGGCACTTGTCCTTGCGAACCGCCTTCAGCTCCCGCAGCTCGCCAAGAAAATCGTTCGATGCCGCAATATCAAAAATGGATGGTTGTATCGGCACGATCACTTTGTTGGCCAATTTAAGTGCCCGCTGCAACATTTTTCCATGAATACCGGCCGGAGAATCCAGAACGAGCCACCCGGTGCTTCTGGCGTGGGCAGGTCCATGGTCGTGCCTGTTGCCAACCAACGGACGGATAGCCGGCCGGTCTGCCGGACGAAGAGATAACCACTCGAGGGCGGAGCGCTGTCGGTCAAGGTCCCAAAGCCTGACTTCGCCATCACCGAATGAAGCGAGACCCGCCGCCAGATTCGTCGCTACAGTCGTCTTTCCTGCGCCGCCTTTCGGATTAACAATCAGGATAGACTTCATAACACTAATTATAACAACAGATTAAATAGCATAATTAATTTGTTTTCTTAACTCCCTGCTGACGCTTCTACCGTTGGCTCGGTAGCGTCCAGTTCGCTTTCTTCGGCGAGTTCGTGCATCGGCACTGTTTCTTCTTCGGCATGCCTGTCTCGCTCGGCGCCTTGTTCTGCAGAGCCCGGACTCTCCTCAACACCGGCACTTTCTACTAGTGTGCCCAAATCCTCAAGTGGTGGGAGTTCATCTAACGATCGCAATCCCAAATCGTCGAGAAAGCTCCTGGTGGTAGAAAACAGCGCCGGACGGCCTGGCGTTTCTTTGTGTCCGACGACATCGATCCAGCCGCGCGCCTCGAGCACCTTGAGTATGTTGGACGAAACCGACACGCCTCGAATGTCCTCTATGTCTCCACGCGTAACAGGTTGTTTATACGCGATGATGGCGAGTGTCTCGAGAACGGCTCGAGAGTACCTTGGCGGCTTCTGAGGATTCAACCGCTCGACTTGCTGATGAAACTCCGGCCGCACCTGGAAGCGCCAGCCACTGGCTACGTTGACGAGTTCGACACCACGCTCACTCCAGTCGCCTTTCAATTCCTCGAGTACGCCCCGGATCACGTCGGCGCCATAGTCCTCGTCAAACAATTGCCGCAAGTCTGTCACCGGTACCGGCTCCGGACTCGCCAACAATGCCGCCTCGACGGCGCGTTTAATCTGCGCTAAATCAGACGGCTGCAAGTCCATTTGTAAGCCTTACGTAAATCGGTGAAAAAACACCCTGTTGCGATAATTCAACGAGAACTTCCTTGGCCAACTCCAGAATCGCCAGAAACGTCACCACCAGCACTGCAATACCGCGTTCCGAGTCGAACAGCTCTTCAAATTGCACGAACTTCAGGTTCTGCAGCCGGCGCAGGATCTGGCTCATGTGCTCCCGCACGGACAGCTCCTCGCGACTGATGCGGTGATGCTGCTTGACTCGCGCGCGCGCGAGCAATCCCAACCAGGCACTTCGCAGGTCTTCCGCATTGACGCTGGGCAACACTTCCTCGGTGGACTTCTCAAACCATACCTGAACCGGCGAAAAATCCCGACCATTCTGCGGTAACTCGTTGATTTTTTGAGCCGCCTGTTTCATCCGCTCGTATTCGAGCAGGCGCCGAACCAGTTCTGCACGCGGATCTTCCACGTCCTCTTCAACGTGTGCCGGCCGCGGCAACAGCATGCGGGATTTGATCTCCGTGAGCATCGCGGCCATCAGCAGATACTCGGCCGCCAACTCGAGCTGATGCGCGTGCATCATCTCGACATACGCCATGTACTGCCGTGTCAGGTCCGCCATGGGAATGTCGAGCACATCGAGATTGTGCTTGCGGATCAGATACAACAACAGGTCTAGCGGGCCCTCGAATGCTTCCAGCACCACCTCGAGCGCTTCCGGCGGAATGTAAAGATCGGTCGGTATCTCGACGATCGGCTCACCCTTGAATCGGGCGAACGGCGGTGGCGCTGCTTGATTGGCGTCCAGACTCATAGTGCCTACAAAATGCCCGCCCGGGGCTACCGGGCGGGCTCGTCACTATCAAAGCGTGGATTATCCGGGAAAAGCGCCCAACTAATCCACCGCCGTCAGGCCGAAGCCTGATGCTCGGCTTCCTGCAATCCCTTTGCAAAGCTGATTTTTCCACCGCGCATCACCACCCGAACCACATCCTTGGCCGCGAAATTGCCTTCCAGAATTTCTCGCGCCAGCGGATTTTCGATGCTCCCCTGGATGGCTCTTTTCAGCGGCCTGGCGCCAAATACCGGATCGAAACCCACTTCGGCAATTTCCTGCACCACCGCATCGTCGACCTGAAGGTGCATATCCATTGCCTGCAAACGCTTCTCCAGGTAACCGAGCTGGATCCTGGCAATCGACATGATGTGTTCCTCGTCCAGCGCATGGAACACCACCACTTCGTCGATCCGGTTGACGAATTCGGGTTTGAAGGCGGTTTTCACTTCGGCCATCACGGCAAGCTTGATCACCTGGTAGTCGTCACCGGACATTTGCTGGATCATTTGCGAACCCAGATTTGAAGTCATCACGATGACGGTGTTCTTGAAGTCCACCGTGCGTCCCTGCCCATCAGTCATCCGCCCGTCGTCGAGTACCTGTAGCAACACGTTGAATACGTCCGGATGCGCTTTCTCGATCTCATCGAGCAGAATCACCGAATAGGGCTTGCGACGAACCGCTTCAGTCAGGTAGCCGCCCTCCTCATAGCCGACATATCCCGGAGGCGCACCGATCAAACGAGCAACCGAATGCTTCTCCATGAATTCCGACATGTCGATACGGATCAGGTGATCCTCTGCATCGAACAGGAACTCCGCCAACGCCTTACACAACTCCGTCTTGCCAACACCGGTCGGGCCGAGAAACAGGAACGATCCGTAAGGCCGGTTCGGGTCGGCCAGACCGGCACGCGAACGGCGGATTGCATCCGACACCAGATGCACCGCTTCATCCTGACCAACCACGCGCCGGTGCAGACGCTGCTCCATTTGCAGCAGCTTCTCGCGCTCGCCTTGCATCATGCGCGACACCGGTATGCCGGTCGCGCGTGACACCACTTCGGCAATTTCTTCCGCGCCGACCTGGGAGCGCAGCAACTGGAATGCCGGCTCACCACCTTCGCCGCCGGACTCCGCCTTGCTCAGCTGTGCTTCGAGTTGCGGCAAGCGGCCGTACTGAAACTCCGAGACTTTCTGCCAGTCGCCTTTGCGCTTGGCGGTCTCCATCTCCAGTCTGATCTTGTCGATCTCTTCCTTGATATGCTGCGAGCCTTGGACTTGGGCTTTTTCTGCCTTCCACACCTCATCCAGATCGGCATACTCGCGCTCCAGCCGGCTGATCTCTTCTTCGATCAGCGCCAGGCGCTTCTGTGACGCCTCGTCTTTTTCCTTCTTGACCGCCTCGCGTTCGATCTTTAACTGAATCAGGCGCCGATCCAGCCGATCCAGCGCTTCGGGCTTGGAATCGATCTCCATCTTGATACGTGCCGCTGCCTCATCGATCAGGTCGATCGCCTTGTCCGGCAGGAACCGATCGGTGATGTAGCGATGCGACAGCTCCGCCGCGGCGACAATCGCCGGATCGGTAATGTCCACCCCGTGGTGCAGTTCATAGCGCTCCTGCAAACCGCGCAGAATGGCGATGGTGTCTTCCACGCTCGGCTCATCGACCAGCACCTTCTGGAAACGCCGTTCCAGCGCCGCGTCCTTCTCGATGTATTTGCGGTACTCGTCCAGTGTGGTCGCGCCAATACAGTGCAGCTCACCGCGCGCCAGAGCAGGTTTCAGCATATTGCCGGCGTCAATTGCACCCTCGGCTTTTCCGGCGCCGACCATTGTGTGCATTTCATCAATAAAAACAATCGTCTGGCCTTCATCCTGCGCCAATTCCTTGAGCACGCTCTTGAGCCGCTCCTCGAACTCGCCACGATATTTGGCACCGGCCAGCAACGCAGCCATATCAAGCACCAGCACACGCTTGCCCTTCAGCGTCTCAGGCACCTCTTCATTGATGATTCGCTGTGCCAGACCTTCGACGATGGCGGTCTTGCCGACGCCCGGTTCACCGATCAGCACCGGGTTGTTCTTGGTGCGCCGCTGCAGGATCTGGATGCAGCGCCGAATCTCGTCATCGCGCCCGATAACCGGATCAAGCTTGCCCTTCTGGGCCCGCTCGGTCAGATCGAGGGTGTACTTCTTCAGCGCCTCACGCTGCCCCTCGGCTTCGGCGCTGTCGACGTTCTCGCCGCCACGAACGGCATTGACCGCCTGCTCTAGTGCTTTGGGGTCGGCGCCATGTTCGCGAAACAGCTTGCCCGTTTCGCCCTTGTCCTGCGCCAACGCAAGCAGGAACAACTCCGAAGCGATGAACTGGTCGCCACGCTTTTGCGCCATTTTGTCAGTGACGTTGAGTAAATTCGAAAGATCTCGCGACAAGTTGACCTCGCCGCCGTGGCCTTCGACTTTAGGTAACCGGGTGATCGATCCGCGCAGCGCTTCACGCAGCGCATTTACACGCACACCGGCACGCGACAGCAAGGAGACGGTAAATCCATCCTCCGATGCCAGCAGCGCGCTCAGCAGGTGTTGCGGTTCGATGTAGGGATTGTCTGCCCCTACCGCCATGCTTTGCGCTTCGGCGAGGGCTTGTTGAAACCGGGTCGTCAGTTTGTCCAGCCGCATCATTCCATCCTTTGATTTGTCATTACCGCAAACATTGGGTGGAAACACCGTAATTTCAAGCGCCAAACGGTCAATTTGACGGCGCTAACCGATATCGAAATGGCGATTGCGCAGGCTCCGCAAAGCTGGCAAATTGCTGCGCTCATACTCGAAAAGGCGCCCGGCAAATGAATCGTCTGCTGACACTGTTCCTGTTCACCGCATTACTGGCTCTGCCGGCAGCGGCCGATCATCATGCCGATACAGAGCATAACGAAATGGGCCATAACGAAACAGACCAGCGCAGCATGACGCGGCAGGCACGCCAGGTCAGCAAGGACCTCATCAAGCAGCTCGGCGGTGCCCTCAAACAGGCCCTCGCCGATTCCGGGCCGGGAGGTGCGATCAGCGTCTGCCGCGACATCGCACCGATGCTGGCGGCGTCGTTGTCGCGCCAGACCGGCTGGAAAGTGAGCCGCGTCAGCCTCAAGACCCGTAATTCATTGATTGGTCAGCCTGATGCATGGGAACAAGCGGTGCTTCGCGACTTCGATGAAGCCGCCGCTGCCGCTCGAAACACCAGCCGGCTGGAGCACGCCGAAATTGTCACCGAACCAGACGCGCGCTACTTCCGCTACATGAAAGCACTGCCGGTCAAACCCGTGTGCTTGACCTGTCATGGCACGGAAAACACGATTCCGGATTCAGTGCAGGCCCGGCTGCAGCAGGAATATCCCAACGACCAGGCGACCGACTACTACGCCGGTCAAATCCGCGGCGCGGTTACGATCAAACGACGGCTCGAACCAGGCAACTAACCGTGGCCTCGACGGCGCTGCGCCTGGCCGAAGCAAGAACCCCTAGCTGACCGCGCGCACGACGCCCACAGCCGCACCACGCTGCTGTGGATAGGGGTGTATGCGGTTGAATGCGATGCTCTCGCCACCGGGCTGCACAACCCGCACATGGTCACGTCTGAGCTCGCGCGCGTGCACACAGCCGCATGAATGCGCAATCATGTCGATTTCCTTGCTCATATTGTTGGCGTAGTTGGCCACACGAACGTATTTCTCCTCGACAACGAGCCCACGTTGCAGGCGCCGGTTATGGCTCGTCACACCGGTTGGACACGAATTGGTGTGGCAGCGCAACGCCTGAATACAACCCAGCGCGAACATGAAACCGCGCGCCGTCGCTACGAAATCAGCACCCACGCACAGTGCCCAGGCGGCGTGGGCCGCGGTGACCATTTTGCCGCCGGCAACCACCTTGACCCGCTCCTTGAGCCCGGCTTCGTACAGCCCATCGACCACGCGTGGCAGTGCTTCGCGAATCGACAGGCTCATGTGATCGGACAGCGCTTGCGGCGACGCACCGCTGCCGCCCTCGCCCCCATCGACGGTGATGAAGTCGGGTGCGAACTCCATGCCCCGGCGCAAAACGGTATCCGACAACTCATTGATAAAGCTCCAGCCGCCGACGGCGAACTTGATGCCAACAGGACGACCGCCAATTTCACGCAATCGCGCAATGAAATCGGTCAATTCGTCCATGTTGCTGATGTCGCGATGACGGTTCGGGCTAATCGAGTCGCGGCCCGGCAAGATGCCACGTATCTGGCTCACCTCCTCGGTCACCTTGGAGGCGGGAAGGATGCCGCCCTTACCCGGCTTGGCACCCTGTGACAGCTTGATCTCGAATGCTTTGACGAATTCGCCGAGCGCACGCGCCCGATCCGGTGAGAAGTTCCCTTCGAGGTCGCGAATGCCGTACTTGGCCGTGCCGACCTGAAATATAAGATCGCATTCGGCTTCACGATGATATGGCGAAATACCGCCCTCACCGCAATTGAGCCAACAACCGGCCATTGCGGCACCACGCGACAACGCCTGCACCGCCGGCTTTGAAATTGCACCGTAGCTCATGCCGCTGATGTTGACGACTGACCGTGCAAGAAACGGCCGCTCGCAATACCCTTCTCCGATCATAATTGGCGGCGCAGGCTCCAACGCCTCTTCCAGAATCGGAAAAGGCGCATTGACGAACAGGAAATTGCCCACCTCGCGGATATTGTTGGTGGAGCCAAAGCCGATCGTTCCCGGCTCGCCTTTTGCCAGCCGGTAGGCCCAGGCGCGCGTGGACCGATTGAACGGCATTTCCTCGCGATCGCCGGCAAAGAAATATTGGCGGAAATATTCGC
>JBFKXV010000115.1:0-7278 GCA_041637935.1 Burkholderiales bacterium
GGTGCGGTTGCGACGCTCATTGGCGAAGACAGACGGCGGCACCGCCGTGCGATGAAATGTTGCAGGTATTGCAGGATACCGCCGCACTCAACGGCGGCCGGGCCGGTACCCTTGATGAATATCAAGCGCCGCTGTGATGCGGGTCACTACACTGAACCGTTTGAAAGTTCTTTCTAATCAATCGGGAGAAAACGACATGGTTCGGAATATGGGGAACGCTGACCGGGTGATTCGCACCGTTTTGGGAATCGTGCTGTTGGGCCTGTTTTTCGTGCTCGAAGGCAATGCTCGTTGGTTTGGACTCATTGGGGTCGTGTTGATTGCAACATCATCGATCAGCTTTTGCCCGCTGTACAGGATGCTTGGAATGAGTACCACCGGTAAGACATCGTGACGTAACGCCGCGCCATGCGGTGTGATGCCGTTGCTGCGGCGTTGCCAGGCTGAGACAGGTATAGTCGGACTTTACGATGCCTGATGCGAGCTTCCTTGCTGGCCTCGCGGGCACACGCCGGCGCTAACTCGACAGACCAGATCGAACGAAAAGTCGCGGCCTCGCTGCCGTGGCACAGCGCGGCAAGTGGCCTCGCACACAGCCCATGACCGGAACGATTGACAATGCCGCCGCGGCTCGCGATATCAGCGATTGTTATCACTGCGGTCTGCCGTTGCCGGCGGAAGTCGAGCACGAAGTCGTTATAGGAGGCGCAGCACGGGCCATGTGCTGCGCCGGCTGCGAGGCTGTTGCGTCGGCCATCGTAGCGGCCGGGCTTGATGATTATTACGTTCGCCGCGACAACTACCCGCAGTCCCCGCGCGAGGCGCTACCTCAGGTCATCAGCCAACTCACGGTATTTGATCGGCCGGATATTCAGGACCGCTTCGTTACCGAGCCAGCGGCGCATGAGCGCGAGGCATCATTGATACTCGAAGGCATCACCTGTCCGGCTTGCGTCTGGCTGAACGAGACGCATCTGATTCATCAGAACGGCGTTGTCGCCGTCAATATCAATTACACGACCAATCGCGCTGTTGTTCGCTGGGACACGCAGCAGACCTCGCTGTCGCAAATTCTCGCGGCGATCAACGCCATCGGTTATCGCGCCTTTCCGTACGATGCGCAATCGCTCGAGGCCAGCCGCAAGCGCGAAGCGCGCAGTCTGTTGGCACGATTCGCCATCGCTGGCCTGGGCACCATGCAAGTCATGATGTATGCCTTGCCGCGCTATCTTGCCGATAACGGCATTGATCAAGGTTTGTACTCGCTGATGAATTGGGCGGCGTTGATTCTGACCACGCCGGTGGTGTTCTATTCGTCGTTGCCGTTCATGTCCGGTGCCTGGCGCGACATTCACAACCGTCGCGTCGGAATGGATGTGCCGGTCGCGGCGGCAATCATCATCGCTTTCACAGCCAGTGTGCTGGCCACTGTCACCGGTGAAGGCGAGGTGTATTTCGATTCAGTGGCGATGTTTGTCTTCTTCTTGCTCGGCGCCCGCTATCTCGAGCTGAAGGCACGCCACAAAGCGGCGTCGCATCTGGAATCCCTGTCGCATGCGATGCCGGCTACAGCTAACAAGCTCACCGGATTCCCGCAGTCAGCCAATAGCGAACTGGTGCCGGCGGGCTCACTGACCGAAGGCGAGTACGTTCTGGTCAGGCCCGGAGAAACGATCCCGGCAGACGGGGTCATCGAGCAGGGTGATTCGGAAATCGACGAATCGCTGATGACGGGTGAGAGCATGCCGGTGAAGAAGTTACAGGGACAGCTGGTTGCCGGCGGGTCAATCAATCGTGGCAATCCGTTGGTTGTGCGTGTGCAACGGGTCGGCGCCGAGACGATACTGTCGGCGATCGTCAAGCTGATGGAACGCGCTTCGGCGTCGCGGCCGCGCCTGCAGCAGATCACGGATCGGGTGGCGGCGCGGTTTGTGGCGGTGATTTTGCTTTTGGCAGTGGCAACGGCGATTTGGTGGTTCAACAATGACGCGGCGCGCACCTTGCCCATCGTGGTGTCTGTTCTGATCGTCACCTGCCCGTGTGCGTTGGCACTGGCAACGCCAATGGCAATGGCGGTTGCGACCAGTTCGGCGGCCAAACGCGGCCTGCTGGTGACCCGCTCGCATGCGTTGGAAACACTGGCACGGGCTACGCATTTCGTCGTCGACAAGACGGGAACATTGACACGCGGCAAACCGAGCGTGCATGCCGTGTACCCGCTCAACGCCGGCAGGGAAGAAGCGCTGACATTGGCGGCGGCACTGGAGCAGGGTTCGGAGCATCCGGTGGCGACCGCGCTACGCAACGCATCGGACACGTCCCTGTGCGCCGAAAAGGTCCGTAACGTCCCGGGATGCGGTGTCGAAGGTGTGGTGTCAGGCAAACGGATGCGAATTGGAACTGAACGCTTCGCCGCAGGACTGTCTGCCGACGCCAACACCGGGGGAATTGACGCACAGATATGGCTGGCCGATGAGAATGCAATGCTTGCCGGTTTCGACTTGCAGGATGAGCTCAGGCCGGACGCAGCGGGGTTCATCGCCTCGCTGCGCGCGCAGGGCGCGAAGATCAGCCTGTTGTCGGGAGACCGGCCGGCAATCGTGCGGGATACAGCCATGCAACTTGGCATCGAAACATGGCGCGCGACAATGTCGCCCGAAGACAAGCTTGAATATGTCAAAGCCTTGCAGGCGCAGGGTGCGGTGGTCGCGATGATCGGCGATGGCGTTAACGACGCACCGGTTCTGGCCCAGGCACAGGTGGCGATTGCGCTCATGAGTGGCGCCGCGCTCGCGCAGGGTGCTGCCGACATGGTACTGCTGAGCGGGCGCTTGTCGGATCTCACGCGATTGGTCCAGTATTCACGGCGCACGCTGCGAATCGTGAGACAGAATCTGGGCTGGGCGATTGCCTATAATGCGCTGGCTATTCCGCTCGCCATGACGGGTTACGTCACGCCCTGGATGGCAGCGATCGGTATGTCTGCCAGCTCGTTGCTGGTTGTTGGCAACGCCATGCGGCTCGCCGGCGAACGGCGCGCGCACCGGCTGGTGTTGGTGGGCGATTGATGCCGGTTGTTTTTCCGGTGTTCAAGGATGACGCAAGGGGGCCTGGATGCAGCGATGGTGATCGCCGCTTCTGACGCCTGAGGCACGAACAAAGATGGATATTCTTTTCCTCTTGATCCCGCTGTCGGTGGCGCTGGTGCTGGTGGTTGGTCTGGCGTTCTGGTGGTCAGTGCGCAGTGGCCAGTTCGATGATCTGGAAGGTCCGGCGCATCGTATTCTTGAAGACGATGATGCCGCCGACAAGTAATGATCCGTCGTATCAGACAACAGTGCCCGGTCCGGCAATGAGCCTGCCCGAACATGCCAGACCACTTTGCATATACTGTCGCTTATATAAAAATGTAACCTCGGAAAAATGAATCGGCGTTTGTTTTTGTACCTGTCGGCTCTGATAGCCGCAAGTCTGTCCAGAGTCAGCCGGGTCTTCGCGCAGGGCCTGCCGCGAGCGGCCGCGGTACCGGGTGGCGTGGCAATTGTTCCTCTGGGGCCATCTGAGCAAGCCCCCGTCGCGCACCTGTCGGGAAACCGTGTCATGGTGACCGGAGATGCGACACGCTGGCAAGCGGTTGTCGGAATCGCGCTGGCAACCAATGAAGACAGCACGCTGCGACTCTCCGTCAAGTGGCCCAATGGCGATGATGTGATGCTGCCGATTCCGGTCGGCAGCAAGCGCTACGCAACGCAGGAGCTGACCGTCAAACCGGGCCAGGTCAACCTGTCGGAAAAGAATCTTGAACGCTACCGGCGCGAGAGCGCGCATCTGAAAAAAATACGCCGGACGTTTTCCACGCCGTTGATCGGATCGCTGGCACTGGTACAGCCGTGTCCGGGGACGCGATCGAGTTCATTCGGACTGCGGCGCGTTTTCAACGGCCAGTCGCGCAATCCGCATAGCGGAATGGATCTGGCTGCACCGGAGGGCACAGCGGTGGTCGCGGCGGCGGCGGGTACGGTGATCGATCGCGGCGACTACTTCTTTTCCGGCAACATGTTGATTCTCGACCACGGCCTCGGTCTGCTGACTCTGTACGCGCATCTCAGTGCCATGGACGTCGAGGTCGGCGAGCGGGTCGCGCAGGGCGCGACGATTGGAAAAGTTGGCGCCACTGGCCGGGTGACCGGAGCGCATCTTCACTTTGGCGTCTATCTGAATTCGGTGCCGGTCGATCCGGCGTTGTTTTTGGTGTGAGAGCAACACTGGCATGACATCGACACTGGTGTGCAATTGATCATGGCGCCGGCGAACATCAATGGCGATTTGACCGTATTCTGCACGGTTGATACGTCGGCTATGCAGTGGCAGGCAAGCCCGAGCGGTACGGTTTGGCGCAAACGCGTGCACCTGGTGGGGCCGGTTGAGTCAGGTCAAGTGACGTCGGTGGTTCGTTACGACAGCAATTCGAGTTTCCCGGAGCACGATCATCCGCAGGGCGAGGAGATCCTGGTGCTGGAGGGCGTGTTTTCCGACCAGCAGGGCGATTGGCCGGCGGGGACTTTCCTGCTCAATCCGGAGGGATTCCGCCATGCGCCGTTTTCGCGGCCCGGTTGTGTGCTGTTCGTCAAACTGCGCCAGTACCCGGGCCTTGACCGGCACCACGTTGCAATCGACACCAGCGCACTCGAATGGCAGGAAGGCGACGTTGCCGGTTTGGCACGCAAGCCGCTTTATTCCCAGGACGGTTACCCGGACAGCGTCGAACTGCAAAAATGGCAGGCCGGGGCAGATGCCGCCGGGATTGTTTATCCGCAAGGTGCCGAGATGTTCGTTATCGAGGGGTCGTTCAATGATGAACGCGGCCGCTACGAAAAAGGTCACTGGTTACGGCTTCCGGCGGGGGCAGCTCAGCATCTGCGCACTGACACCGGATGCACCGTTTACCTCAAAAAAGCAGGTCTGAAATATCTCGTTTCGCAATCGGAGTCAACAAAGCAATGATCGCTGTCACGCAGTTACAGCGTCCTTCGGAGTTACAACGTTCCGAGAAGTTAGAAAGGTTTGCAAAGTTAAAACGCCGCGCTCAGTCGAATTGCATGAAGGCCTCACTGATGCCGCTGCGCGGTCAGGCATTGATCACACCAACTCATTGAGTTGACGGACCGACTTTATTGACAACTGATAATCAAGCAAATCAAAGGAGAACGCATGCATTTCGCAATTTCCGCAACCTGGGGACCAACCGACCCGACCCGCTCGGCCCTGCCGTTCATATTTGCGGCGTCGGCGCTGCAGGCGGGCGATACGGTGACGCTGATGCTTTTTCACGACGCGGTCCACATGGCATCTGAGGGTACCGCGGAAAAAATGGTACCGTTTGGCCCGCCGCCAAGGTTTGAGGAAGTGGTGTCGGACAAGAATGCCAAAGTACTCGTTTGCAAACCGTGTGTAGTAGTGCGGCAGTTGGGCGAAGACAAACTGGACAAACGCATCAAGATGGCCGGAATGAACGAATTTCACCAAGCCGCTGCCCGGGACAACACAAGAGTTGTCTGTTTCTGAGTGCAAGTCTTCAGCGCAACAGCCAGCGATTGAGGTCTGAAGCATGCGCGGTGATCTTTCCGACAGACGGCTGAACAAGCCGCGGCAAGGCATCGTGCGGCGACTGGCAAGTGTCTGTTCTATCCTGCTGGTGTCTGTTCCGGCGCTGGCTAGCGACGTATTCCTCATGGGAGACCACGTTGGCTACGGCGTGACCCGCACACATGGCGATTCCTGCTTTGCCATTACCGCGGCCACGGTCGCGTCGGAGGGGACCAGGCTATATGCCATCCAGCCCGGCGCGCAACGCGTGCCGGCCGAGGTCAAGCGCACGTTTGATGAAGGTATCTCGATCGTGCGCATTGGCGCGGGCGACACGATTTGCGAGTCCGGGGCATGGTCCGACGGCGCGTACCTGCAGACCGCATTGGAGCGCACCCGCATCGGTGCATTGCTGATTGGCGCTGGTGACGGCACGCGAGGCCGCATGCACGTACGCGTGGACGATATCGATCCTTCGGGTTATTTCTGGATCACTGCGGTGCGTGAATCGGACGAGTTAATGTCCGGCATGGTTGGCAGCCGGGTCGTTCTGGAAGACAAAAACGCCGGCATCCTGCTCGAGGTTGATGAGAATTCAAACCGCGGTCGTGTCATCCGCCAGGATTATCTAACGGGTCTGGTGACGCCGTTTTTCGAGTCGTGGGTAGAAGAATTCGTACCACAACCCGAGCTTCATGCTGAGCCGGATCAGGCCGCGCGGCCTAGGCCAACCATCAAGTACCGGTTCTTCATCGGCAAGCAGTCGTGGCGAAATAATCCGAAGATTGTCGGCACGCGCGTTTTTGTCGGCAGTTCCGGGCGCGAGCGCGACCAGCCTGACGTGCTCGATGGCGTCTATTCGTTTGATCTGTTGACCGGTGAACAGGTCTGGTTCGTTCCAACACAACTTGATTTCAATGACCTCACCTACATCGGGGGCCTTGTGATTGGCGGCACCGAAGCCAGCGACGTTGTGGCCATCGGTGCCCGTAGCGGCAAGACCTACTGGACCAAACGATTCGATTCACCCGTATCCGCGCGACCGGTGGTCGCTGGAGGGGCTGTGGCCATTGTTACCAATTCTGGCGAACTCAACGTGCTGGATCCGAAGGACGGTACGACCCAACTGAGTTCGGAACTGGACGGCGGCGTGAGCGCCGGATTGGCGGCAGATCGACACGGACTTTGGGTTGCCACCGAAGCCGGCACTCTGTACCGCTACGCCGGTTTCGGCGAGGTGCAGATGCGGCGCGACAGCAGTGTCTATTATCCGGACGAACTTGGACATGTGCTGGCGGGCAATGCGATCCGCTGGTATGACCGGCTCGGAAAGGGCAAAGGTCTGCGAGCCAAATTCTCTGCTGCCCCGCTGGTGCTGAAAGACAGCATCGTTCTCAGCCTGGTCAGAGAGGACGATTATGACTACCCGCCGGTGATCTCGTTCCGCAAGGACGGGGCGCTGGGATGGATTGGTACCGATCCGAACCAGTTCGTTGATACGCTGTTTGGCAACTCGCATTTGACGCCGGTTTCATGGTACGACCGGCTGATTCTTGCCGACGCGGTTTCCAATTCGATCTACTCGATTTCGCGCGAAAGCGGGGAGATTATCTGGGCGACTACTCTGGGAAACCCGAATTTTCAGCTGTGGTCATCGCCAGTGGTATCGAATGATCATGTCTACATCGGAAC
>JBFKXV010000116.1:0-7257 GCA_041637935.1 Burkholderiales bacterium
AGTACCGCGACTGGGTCGCCATGCAAAAGAGCGCTTCGGCGGCGGCTTCATTCGATCCGAACAAGAAATTCACGCTGGCCGAACTCGCGGGCAAGGGTGAAACCGTCTACTCGACCTATTGTGTTGCATGCCATCAACCGGATGGCAAGGGCATGCCGCCAACGTTCCCGGCGATTACAGCCGGCAAGATTACGACCGGCCCGATTGCCGGCCACATCGATCTCGTTGTCAACGGCAGCAAGAAGAACCCGATGATGGTCGCGTGGGGGGCGCAACTGAGCGATACGGAAATCGCTGCGGTTATCACCTACCAGCGCAACGCGCTCGGAAACGCTGTCGGTGATGCCGTGCAGCCGAGTGCGATTGCGGCGGCGCGTCAGTAACTGGACCCGGATACAGACAAGAATCCCAGGATTGCAAGGAGAGGTAAATGGAAGCGGTACACGAACACGACCATAGTCACGGCCATCCGTCGGGCATTATGCGCTGGGTGACGACCACCAACCACAAGGACATTGGCACGATGTACCTGTGGTTCAGCTTTGCCATGTTCATGGTCGGCGGCGTGATGGCACTGATTATCCGTTCCGAGCTGTTTCAGCCGGGGCTGCAGGTTGTCGAGCCCGAATTCTTCAATCAGATGACAACCTTGCATGGGCTGATCATGGTTTTCGGCGCGATCATGCCGGCCTTCGTCGGATTTGCAAACTGGCAGATTCCGATGATGGTCGGCGCACCCGACATGGCTTTCCCGCGCATGAACAACTGGAGTTTCTGGCTATTGCCGCCCGCCGGCTTGCTGCTGATTCTTTCCATGTTTGTACCAGGCGGCAGTGCAGGCGTTGGCTGGACCTTGTATCCGCCGCTGACGGTGCAGCAGGGTATGGGAATGGATCTGGTGATTTTCGCTGTCCACATACTTGGCATGTCATCGATCATGGGATCGATCAATATCATTACGACAATCTTGAACATGCGTGCGCCGGGCATGGCCATGATGAAAATGCCGATGTTTGTATGGACCTGGCTGATCACCGCCTACCTGCTGGTTGCGGTAATGCCGGTTCTGGCCGGCGCAGTCACCATGACCTTGACCGATCGTCATTTCGGCACTCATTTCTTTAATGCGGCCGGCGGTGGTGATCCGGTTTTGTTCCAGCATATTTTCTGGTTTTTTGGTCACCCTGAGGTGTACATCATCGCCATCCCCGCTTTTGGCGTCGTATCGCAGGTGATCCCGGCGTTCTCACGTAAACCGCTGTTTGGCTATGCCTCGATGGTGTACGCCACCGCATCGATTGCGGTTCTTTCCTTCATCGTTTGGGCGCACCACATGTATACCGTTGGCATGCCCGTCGAGGCGCAACTGTATTTCATGTTCGCAACCATGTTGATTGCGGTCCCGACCGGGGTGAAAGTATTCAATTGGGTCGCGACCATGTGGAAAGGTTCTTTGACTTTTGAGACGCCGATGTTGTTCGCAATCGGCTTCTTGTTCCTGTTTACGCTCGGCGGCTTTACCGGACTCGTCCTCGCGGTGACGCCGGTAGATGTACAACTTCACGATACCTATTATGTAGTGGCTCACTTTCACTATGTGATGGTGGCCGGAGCGCTGTTCTCGGCTTTTGCCGGCGTTTATTTCTGGTTACCGAAGTGGATCGGCAAGATGTACGATGAAACGCTCGGCAAGTGGCACTTCTGGCTGTCGATTATCTTCTTTAATGTCACGTTCTTTGTTCAACACTTTCTTGGCCTCGCTGGGATGCCGCGGCGGATTCCGGATTACGCGCTGCAGTTTGCCGATTTCAACTGGATTTCATCGATCGGCGCATTCGGTTTCGGCTTGTCGCAGTTGCTCTTCTTGTACATTTTGGTGAAGGCAATCCGCAGTGGTGAGAAGGCGCCGGAGAAACCGTGGGAAGGCGCCGACACGCTCGAGTGGACGCATCTGCCGACACCAGCGCCGTACCACAGCTTCGAGACGCCACCGGAGGTCAAATAAGCAACATTCCCGGCTGATGACACTGATTCGCTGCCGGCTACGTGGCTAGAAACCGATGACCAATTTGCAGACTGAACAGCAACATAAAAAGAACCTGAGAACCGGAATCATACTTGCCGTGCTCGCGGCAACGTTCTTGGTCGGGTTTCTTGTGCGCCGCATGTTGTTCCAATGAATAAATCGCAACTGAAGCGTAACCGCGAGACTTTTCGCAAGCTGACCATCATCGCGTTGTTGATGTTCGGCTTTGGATACGCGCTGGTGCCGCTCTACGAGAAAATCTGTGAGGTCGCCGGAATCAACCAGGTGGCGAAGCCCGACGAGATCGTCAACACGCAGGTCGATACGTCGCGAACCATTGTTATGGAATTCGACGCCAACGTACGCGGCGATATCGCCTGGCAACTGAGTCCAAGGGAACGCAAGCGCACGATACATCCAGGCGAGCTGGTTCAGGTGGTGTTTGATCTGAAGAATGCCAGCGACGTGCCAGTGCTGGCGCAGGCCATACCCAGCTATGGACCGCAGCGGGCCGGGCTGTACGTGAAGAAACTGGATTGTTTTTGTTTCACGCAGCAGGAGATCGCTGCTGGCCAACATCGTGAATTACAGGTGGTTCTGGTTGTCGAGCCGTCGATTCCAGCCGACGTGCATACCGTAACGCTGTCCTACACGATGTTTGAGATTGAGGGTGCCGATAGGTCTACTGCGGCGATGCAACCGGAAGGAGGGCAGGGTTGATGACAGCGCAGCAGCAGCCACAACCACAGCGTGCAGGAGCGCTGCGCGCCTTTCGGGCGGTGATCTCGGCATTCACAGGCATTGGCAGAGGCGACGCCCTGCGCGATGATCTTGCAACGCTGCGCCCCTGGCAGGTGATTGTTGCCGGGCTGATTAGTGCGGCGGTGTTTGTTGTGTTAATTGTAACGGTGGTGCGCTATATCGCCGCCTGAATAACAGCAAAACAAACCAATGAGACATTTCAGAGGAGTAGCGCTATGACACCGCAACCAGGAGGCTATTACCTGCCGTCACCGTCGCTCTGGCCAGTTACCGGGTCGGCGGCACTTTTCCTGATGGCATTGGGTGGTGTCTTCATCATGAATGACGCTAGTGGCGGGACTATCTTGCTGCTGATCGGCGCTGCCATTCTCGTCTATATGATGTTTGGCTGGTTCGGCACCGTCATCCGCGAGAGCGAGAGCGGAAAATATAACGATCAGGTGGATATATCCTTCCGCTGGGGAATGAGCTGGTTCATCTTCTCCGAAGTGATGTTTTTTGGTGCCTTCTTCGGCGCATTGTTCTACATGCGGGTGCTGTCGGTGCCATGGCTGTCGGAGGCTGACACGGGAGCGCTGTTGTGGCCCGGCTTTGCGGCCGATTGGCCGGCTTCTGGCCCCTACATCACCGACCAGTTTACGCCAATGGGTGCCTGGGGTATTCCGGCGCTGAATACGGCGATTTTGCTGTCGTCCGGTGTCACCATCACTGTCGCGCATTGGGCGCTCAAGGAGAACAAACGGTCGTTGCTGAACTGGTTCATGTTTCTGACCATTGCGCTTGGCTTGACCTTTATCGGCTTCCAGGCCTACGAATATGGCCATGCGTACATGGATCTTAATTTGACACTGGAAAGCGGTGCTTACGGCGCTACGTTTTACATGTTGACCGGTTTTCACGGCTTTCACGTCACCGTTGGCACCATTATGTTGATCGTCATCTGGCTGCGCTGCCTGAAAGGCCATTTCAAACCCGAGTACCATTTTGGTTTCGAGGGGGTGGCTTGGTACTGGCACTTCGTCGACGTCGTGTGGCTGGGACTGTTTGTGTTTGTGTATTGGCTCTAGAAGGCAGAGCCGCAACCGGATACGAAGAACAATAAGCGAGGAGAAGAACAGCCCCGTTAAAACGGGGCACACTGGGCGCCGCCGGCGATTGCCGAGCGGCGGCTTTTTTTATATGCCCTGCTGCGGGATCAGCCCGAAGTAATAGGCCAGCATCAGCATCACGAACAACGTCACTGACAAACCCACACGGACTGTCAGCGATTTGACCGTGCGGTTTGACGTACCTTTGTCGCGCACCAGATAGAACAAGGCGGACGCCAGACTGCCAACGATAACCAGCAGAAACAGGAGAATGACGATTTTCATCTGTATAACCCTGTGCAGCAGTGTAGTGGATAGTTGTGCGCGCTGCCAACACGGGGCCGGGCGAGGGTGCAGCCTGGTTTCATGAAGGGTCTGACACCTGGCCCGGGCTGGGTTCCCAGCATTGCTGCCTTGATTGCGCTCGCACTCACATTGTCGGCCTCGTATTGGCAGTTTGGCCAGGCCGGGTCGAAGGCGCAATTGCGCGAGCAGTACGTGGCGCGACAAGCGCTGCCGCCTTACGATCTGAACGCTTCAATTCCCGACAAGGAAGCCGTTGCATATCGCATCGTTCGTGTCA
Source organism: Burkholderiales bacterium (assembly GCA_041637935.1). Classification (GTDB taxonomy): domain Bacteria; phylum Pseudomonadota; class Gammaproteobacteria; order Burkholderiales; family Eutrophovitaceae; genus SG8-40. The sequence continues at coordinate 4,460 of JBFKXV010000116.1, forward strand.
CCGGGAGCTATCTGGCCGAGGGTGCAATTTTGCTCGATAACCGGGTTCGCTCCGGGGCAGCCGGCTACGAGATCATCGTGCCGCTGCAGATTGCTGGAACGGATCGCTATGTGCTGATTAACCGTGGCTGGGTTGCGCTCGGACGCGACCGGACTGTCCAGCCGGCGATCGACGTCCCCACGGCGACGGTGACGGTGACGGGCACTGCCATCGTTCCGGGCCGCGGGGCGCTCGAATTATCTGAGCATATTATCGACGGGCGTGTCTGGCAAAATCTCAACCTGACCCGTTATCGTGACGCGCAACAATTGAACGTACTCGATTTCGTGGTGCAGGAACAATCGGAGCGTGACGATGGTATCAACCGCGACTGGGCGGCGCCCGGCTTTGGCATCGAAACGCACCAGTCGTACGCAGCGCAATGGTTTCTGTTTGCTGCCTTGATTGTGTTCTTCTACCTCTACTATGGATGCATCCGAAAAAAACCAGGCCAGAAGTAACCGGACTTTGTGGCTGATTCTCGGCGTGTGTGTGCTGCCGATCGTCGCATCGACTGTGTTGTATATTTTGTGGACGCCAACACGATTTGTAAATCACGGAGAACTGCTCGAGCCGGTGCCGTTGGCGCAGGTCTCGTTGACCCGTGCCGACGGAGGTCGGTTCGCCTTCGGAGAACTGAGCGGACAGTGGGCGTTTCTGTCAATTGACGATGCAGCCTGCGACGAGAATTGCCTCAGAAAGCTATACTTGATGCGACAGATCCGGTTAACGCAAGGAAAGCACTCTGATCGCATCGAACGGGTGTGGCTGGTACGTGACGGAAACCAGCCAGCTCAGCAAACGCTTGCTGAATACGAAGGCTTGCGGGCAATTGTGCTGTCGGAAAGTCAGTTGCTGAATCTGTTTCCTTCCGGTGACAGCCGACGGGACTATATTTACCTGATTGATCCGATTGGCAACCTGATGATGCGTTTTCCGCGCGATGTCGATCCTTCCAGAATGAAAAAAGATATTGCGAAGTTGCTGCGCGTATCAAGCGGCTGGCGCCGCATCGAACGCTGAAGAGGGCGACCCGATGTCTGATCCCATATGGCAGTTCTCGTTGCAGACCTTACATGCATTGGTCTGGATCGGCACACTAGTCATTGTCTTGTTTGTTTGTGTCAGGCTGATCGAGCTGCGCAAACTGGTGTATGTGACAACGCTGTTAACGCTCTTTTTGGTGGCGCTTGGTGCTTACGTGCGTCTCACTGACGCCGGGCTGGGTTGCCCGGATTGGCCCGGCTGTTATGGGAAGCTGTCACCGTTGCACGCCGAAGTGGAGATTGCGGATGCGGAGCGACTGTCTCCGACCGGTCCTGTTTCCACGCCGAAAGCGTGGAACGAAATGTTGCACCGGTACGTCGCATCCCTAGTCGGCGCAATGATCCTGGCAGTCGTCCTGAAAGTTGTTTACCTGCGCATGCGGATACGGCGCGATCGTGAACAGCCCGATTTGTCACTGGGACTACCGCTGTTCTTGCTGGGCTTGGTTGTACTGCAAGGATTGATCGGCAAATGGACCGTTACGCTGTTACTAAAGCCAGCTATCGTGACATTGCATCTGTTGGGCGGAATGGTGATCCTTGCCGCATTGACCTGGTTGAGTGCGAGACACCTCAGGCCTCCCGCCGCCGGACGACCGTCCGAGGCACGTTTGCTGCGCCCGTGGGCGATAGTCGGTTTGGTGCTGGTAATGATTCAGATCGCGCTTGGCGGCTGGGTTAGCACCAACTACGCTGCACTGGCCTGCATTGATTTTCCAACTTGTCATGGGCAGTGGCTGCCGGAAACGGATTTTGTCCACGCATTTCAATTGCAGCGCGAGTTGGGTATGACGGCGGCGGGTGCACCGCTTTCGAATGCGTCGCTAAATGCAATTCATTGGTCGCATCGTGTCGGTGCGTTGGTGGTGTTTGTCTACCTTGGCGCTTTGGCCTACGTAATGTTCAACATGAGCAGGTTGCGCCGCTACGCGCTCGCCCTGACGACAGTACTGATCCTGCAGATCGGGCTTGGAATAACAAACGTGCTTGCGATGCTACCACTGGCCGTTGCCGTCGCTCACCACGCAGGTGCCGCACTGTTACTTATGATGGTTGTGTTACTGAATTTTGTACTGAATCAAGAGTCTCGCCGGTAAGTCCCGGTATCCGTGGCCTGACCACCTGCCGCTTTGCGACGCGTCCGATAGCTGCCGCTCGCAAAGTTCTGCGTTGTTGCCCGGATCGTCTTTACGGCTGTTCTCAGTCGTTTGCTATCTACCGAACAACCGGTCGTGCCGCGATCTCCGGTAGGTCGTCGACGGACCCGTCAGCAGGTCTTCTCGCCGCGCTTCCCGGGTATCGCCGGCCTGCGGGTGCTCCTTGCGTCCGGTTCGAGCAAATCTTCCGCTCCGGGGATACGGCCGATGCGCTGTGCCGCGGTCGGACCGGTTGAGGGAATTCGGGGTTCGTCGGAAGCTTAAGCTAGCCTGGCTGGGCCGAACTGTCAGTGCGCTTTGCCTGCACTGCGTCGAGAAACCGGTGGGAATGCGCTCTCGATTTGGTTGATTTCAATTCCCGGTACGTGGCGCGCGCGCAACAAACGGATCGAGTTTGCTTGCTGGCGATTTCCAGCAATCTCAATAAGCTATTTCTCAATAAACCGATTCTCAATAAACCGATTCTTCATAAAGCAATTCTTAATAAACCGTTGTTAAAAGGCTATAAAAGTTCCTGGATGATGATCGATACTTCAGTTCAGGCGGCCATCGCACC
>JBFKXV010000117.1:0-7227 GCA_041637935.1 Burkholderiales bacterium
AACGCAATGAGTTGGAGGCGGGAGTCGGAATCGAACCGGCGTCCACGGCTTTGCAGGCCGCTGCATAACCACTCTGCCATCCCGCCACGCCGCGCCAACGAAGGTCAGCGCAGCAGTCGAAGCTATTATGCGACAGGCGGCAAGTCACCGCGCTGCCAACATGCCGAAAATTGAAAAGGGAAAACGATCCGGTACGGCCCGTCCGGGCCATCACTCGAGTCCATTTTCCCTTTTGGAATCTGGAGCGGGAAACGAGTCTCGAACTCGCGACCTCAACCTTGGCAAGGTTGCGCTCTACCAACTGAGCTATTCCCGCATGGGGAAGCGGAATTATAGGTCGGGCACCTGTTTTGTCAAGAAAACACAACTACTTGAATGCTGATAACGCCTAGCCGGGACGCCTCGTTATTTCATCGCCTCGCGTGCAAATGGCACCGCTTTTCGCATGTAATAGACCATTGACCAGAGCGTCAGGATCGCGGCAATGTAGATCAGCCATGTGCCAATCAAGTGCGTGTCAATGAACCACAGCGGATCATTGTAGAGCAACAGCGAAATTGCAACCATTTGTGCCGTCGTCTTGAGCTTGCCAACAAACGACACGGCGACGCTGCGGCTTTCTCCGATTTTTGCCATCCATTCACGCAAAGCCGATATGGCGATTTCGCGGCCGATGATAATCGCAGCAATGGGCGCCTCGACGTTGTCGAGCGCTACTAGCAGTAGCAGCGCGGTGGCAACCATCAGCTTGTCAGCCACCGGATCGAGAAAGGCGCCAAAAGCCGACGTTTGCTTCAGATGCCTTGCCAGGTAGCCATCGAGCCAGTCGGTAATTGCTGCAACGACAAAGATCCCGGCGCCGATCACGTTCTGACTATGCTCCGGCAACCAGTCCTCCGGAAGGTAGTAGACAATCAACAGCAACGGGATCAGAACGATGCGTCCCCAGGTCAGCAAGTTTGGCAGGTTGAAGCTCATGTTCTGATCTCAGTGTAGCTGTTTGTAAATCCGCTCTGCCAGTTGGCGGCTGATCCCCTCAACCTGGGCAATCTCATCGACGCTGGCCGAAACCAGTTCCCTGAGTCCGCCGAATCGTGCCAGCAGGCGTTGGCGCCGTTTGGCGCCGACGCCCTCAATGTCCTCCAGCGTCGATCGTGTCCGTGCCTTGCCGCGTCGCTTGCGATGGCCCTGGATCGCGAAGCGGTGCGCTTCGTCGCGAATGTGCTGAATCAAGTGCAGTCCCGGTTCGTTCGCATTGAGCCGCACCGTCACTTTGCTATCCGGGAGCACCAACTGTTCCAGACCGGGCTTGCGCTCCTCGCCTTTGGCCACACCGACGACGACCAGTCCGGTGATTCCCAGATCGGTAAGAACTTGCATCGCCACCGACACCTGGCCTTTGCCGCCGTCGATGAGCAACAGATCCGGCATTTTGCCCTCTCCTTCGACGATGCGCCGGTAACGCCGCTCCAGCGCCTGGCGCATTGCCGCATAATCGTCGCCGGCCTCAATTCCAGCGATGTTGAAGCGGCGATACTCGCCCGGCTGCATCGAGCCCCGATCATAAACCACACACGAGGCGACGGTGGCTTCGCCCATGGTGTGGCTGATGTCAAAGCACTCAATGCGCTGCACTGTCTCGGGCAGATCCAACAGGCTTTGCAGACTGGCCATGCGTGCTTCCTGCGTGGCGTGCTCGCTAAGCCGCTGGGCAATGGCCAGTTCGGCATTTTTCTCCGCCATGTGCGACCATACCCGCCGCTCACCGCTCGGGTTGCACGAGATCTGCACCTTATGGCCTGCCTGCTCCGAGAACGTCTGCTCGAGCAGCGCAGAGTCGATGTCAATGTTGAGCACAATGAGCGGTGGCACCTCGCGTTCGATGTAGTGCTGCTGTAAAAAGGCATGCAGGGCTTCCTCCGCATCCTGCTCGCGGGCGTTTTGCGGGAAGAAGCTCTTGTCACCACGATGAATGCCGCCGCGGATCATTGCCAGGTTTACGCACAGCACCCCGCTTGCTGAGGCGAGCGCGACCACGTCCGCATCCACCACGCCCTTGTTGCTGGAAACAAATTGAGTTTCGCGCACCTTCGAAAGCGCCCGGATCTGGTCTCGCAACCCGGCGGCCAGTTCATAGTGTTGGCCGGCGGACGCTTCACTCATACGCTGCTCGAGCCGCTCGATGGCCTCGCTCTCCCTGCCCTGCAGAAACAAGGTGGCGTTGCGAACGTCGTCGGCATAGTCAGCCTGACTGATCAATTCAACACACGGACCAGTACAGCGTTTGATCTGGTACAGCAGGCACGGCCGGGAACGATTCGAAAATACACTGTCCTCGCAGGTCCGCAGCCGAAATACCTTTTGCATCAGATGAATACTTTCGCGAACTGCGCTGGCGCTGGAAAACGGGCCAAAATAGCGATGCTGGCGATCGAGCGCACCGCGATAGAAACCGAGGCGTGGAAACCGGTGCCCTGTCAGAATCAGGTATGGGTAGGATTTATCGTCTCGATACAGAATGTTATAGCGCGGAGTTAAAGTTTTTATTAGATTATTTTCGAGCAGCAGCGCTTCTGCTTCAGAGCGCGTTACGGTCGTTTCCAATGCGGTGACCTGTCGCAGCATGAGTTGAATGCGCGGTGATAATGACGCGGCTTTGTGAAAATAGGACGACACGCGCTTTCGCAGATCCCTTGCCTTGCCGACGTAAAGCACCTCTTCCTCGGCACCGAAAAAGCGGTAAACGCCGGGAAGATTCGGCAGGCCGCGCGCGACGGACACGCCGTCAAATGCCGCCGGCGGCCGGGCATCCTCCCCTTCGGACTGTTGTTCGATCAGATCAGCCATCAGTCAGGCGAGCGTCGGTGCGCCTCGATCGGATGTCCCGGCGTCGATCAGGCCGCGGATGAGCTCGAATACAGAGCGGAACATGGTCTCGGTCAAGCGCTTGGTCTGCGTGTTGTAGCGCGAGCAATGATAGCTGTCGATGAGCCTCAGAGCGCCGGGCAGGTCGTGCCGTGCGCCATGGCCGAATGAATAGCCAGCGGGGCGCAGTTCGCAGGCACGCAACACCGAGGCGTGCGCCACGCCGCCCAGAGCCAGCACGACGGATGCAGGATCGAGAGCGGCGAGTTCCTGCTGCAGATAGACGTTGCAGCTTTTCACCTCCTGCAGAATCGGCTTGTTCTGCGGCGGCACACACCGCACCGCGTTGGTTATGCGGCAGTCGATGAGCCGCAAGCCATCGTCACTCGAGGTCGACTGTGCGGCGCTGGCAAAGCCATATTCATGCAGCGTACGGTACAGCAGCAGGCCGGCGTAATCGCCGGTAAATGGCCGGCCGGTGCGATTGGCGCCATGCATCCCCGGAGCAAGACCAACGATCAGCAGCCGCGGGCGTGCAACGCCGAACGAAGGCACCGGCCTGGCGTAATAAGCCGGAAACTTCTGTCGAGTCGAATCGAGAAACGCCGCCAGGCGCGGGCATTTCCGGCAGTCGGGAGAGAAGGTTTCGGCAACGTTCAGGATCATGGCAGCCATAGTGTAAAATGCGCGACTTCCAAAAACGACCCTCTTTTGAGCAACGTGGCAAAGGTTCTCGCAACCGAAATCCGTGTCGGAAATCTGATTGAACTAGACAATCGCGTGTGGCGTGTTATCAAGTCATATCACGTTCATGTCGGCGGGCGCGGCGGCGCTTTCATGCAAGTGGAAATGAAAGACGTCGAGAGTGGCACCAAACGCAATGAGCGTATCCGTACCGATGAGAAAATCGAACGCGCCTTTGTTGAGCCGCGCGAGATGCAATATCTGTATCAGGACGGTGAAAACTACGTCTTCATGGACAAGCAAAGCTACGAGCAATTGACCCTGCCAGCTGATTTTCTCGAGGGTCAGGCGGGTTATCTGCTACCCAATGTCGATGTGCAGGTGAATTTGCACAACGAGCGCCCGATTGGCATCGAACTGCCTGCCTCAGTGGTGCTGACCATTGCCGAAACCGAACCCGGCATCAAGGGCGCGACGGCGACCGGCTCTTACAAACCCGCCACAATGGAAACCGGGATCACCGTCATGGTTCCGCAATTTGTTTCCGAGGGCGAGCAGATCAGGGTGAATACGGACAGCGGCGAGTATATGGAGCGTGCTTCCTGACAAAAAGCGACTACCCGCCGCGTCGCGTGCTCGCTACGCTTTTCATTGGCGCGCGAGGCACTAGGTCGCTTCACCGGAATCGCGCGGCACGATCGGGATCACCACCTCGCGCTCGGGATTGATCCCGCCTGCCAGTTCAGGCTGGATAGTGACATGCTCAATGCTGAAGCGTGACCGCGCAACACTGCGGATGCGCTCCAGAGTGACGGGCCAGTGATCCAGCGTGTCGACATCGACATGCGCCGAAAGCGCGATTTGCCCGCTGGCAATGGTCCAGACATGCAGATCGTGGACTGAGTTGACTCCCGGCACCTGTGCCAGCGCCTGGCCGACTTCCGGCAAGTCAATTTCGAGCGGCACACCCTCCATCAGCACATGCAGTGCATCGCGCAGCATTCGTATCGTCGACACCAGAATCAGTGCGCCAATCACGAATGACAGCAGCGGATCGATCGGGTACCAATCTGAAAACACGATGACCGCGCCCGAAGTCAGTGCGGCTATGGAGCCGAACAAGTCACCGATCACATGCAACCGCGCGGCACGCGTGTTCAGATTGTGCTCGCCATGACCCAGGATACGCAGCACGGCAATGTTGATCAGCAAACCGAGGAAGGCGACGACAAGGACCCCCGAACCCGAAACCGGCTGCGGTTGCTGCAGCCGCTCGATGGCCTCGACCACAATCAATACCACGATGCCCAGCAGCAGCAGGCCGTTAAAGGATGCGGCAATGACCTCGGCGCGGGCAAAGCCGTAAGAATGTCTGGCGCCGGGCGGCTTAAGGGCAACTTTGGCGGCGATCACAGCCACCAGAAGCGCTGCCGAGTCCGAGAACATATGGCCGGCGTCGCTCATCAGCGCCAGGGAGCCGAACAACCAGCCGCCCGACAACTCGACCAGCGCGAACACGAAAGTCAGCAGCAGGCCTATCAGCAGCGCACGTGATCCCTGCCCTGATCGCGACGGACTCTGGTGGGCGTGCCCGCTATGGTTGTGGTGGTTGTGCATACACCTAGGCAATGGGCCTGGAGGTCACCGCGGCGACACTGGCGAGGCGCTCCAGCGCGCGCTGATAGGCTTGCTTTTGATCCGCTTCACGCTGCCGTGCCGACGTAACCTTGCGATGCAGGGCAACGACGGTGCCCGGATCGGTTGCGCCTGCCCCAGAAGCCATTGAGTCAAGCACCGCATCGGCGTCATCCGGGGCATTACATACCAATGCGATATCACATCCGGCGCCAAGCGCGGCCTTGGCTCTGGCCGGGGCATTGCCGGCGATGCTGGCAGCCTGCATCGACAGATCGTCACTGAACACGATGCCCCTGAATCCGAGCTGTTTGCGCAGAATTTCCTGCAGCCAGAATGGTGAAAAACCAGCCGGACGTGCATCCAGCTTGTCATACACAACGTGCGCCGGCATGACTGCGCCGAGCGCACCGCGGCAAAGCGCGGCGAAAGGCTGCAGGTCTTCACGCTCAATCTCAGCCAGCGTGCGGTGATCAGCCGCTGCCTCGTGATGGGTGTCGGCAATGACTGCGCCGTGTCCCGGAAAATGCTTGCCCACTGCAGTCATTCCGCATTCCCCGAGGCCCTTGATGAACGCACCGGCCAACTCGATGACCGCCTCGGAAGATGCATGAAAAGCGCGGTCGCCGATCACCGCACTGCATCCGTGATCGAGATCGAGCACCGGTGCGAAACTGAAATCAATACCGCAAGCGGCGAGTTCCGTGCCGATCACATAGGCTGCATCGTGCGCGGCAGTTACAGCGCGTTGTCTGTCGTGATCCCACAGCGAACCGATCGTGCGCATCGCCGGAATGGCAGTGAACCCTTCGCGAAAGCGCTGCACACGGCCACCCTCCTGATCCACACCAATGACCAGCGCCGGCTCGCGCACCGCCTTGATCTGTTCGCAAAGCGTGCGCAACTGCTCGGGGCTTTGGTAATTTCTCGAGAACAGAATGACGCCGGCACAGGCTGGATGCTCAAGACGCCGCCGCTCATGCGCGGGAAGTTCAACGCCTTCGAGATCGACCATGATTCGGCCTGGCGCCAAGTGCTTCATTCGAGCGACTCCAGCACGACCATGGCGCAGACCAGGTCGTTCTCATGGGTCAGGGATAGATGTGCGCCACGTATCTTGCGAGACTGCAAGTAGGCTTTTAGCCGGTCGCTGAAACTAAACTCAGGGCGGCCGTGAGTGTTGGAAAGCACTCCGATCGAAAGCAGTGTGACCGGATAACGAAGACCGGTACCGAGCGCTTTGGATATTGCTTCCTTGGCGGCGAAGCGATTCGCGACAAACCAGCCTTTGCGGGTGTTGTTGGCAAACTGAGCTTGCTCATCAGCGTTCAACACACGGCGAATGAATTGCTCGCCGTATTGATCGAGCAATCGATCAATGCGCGTTTTGTCAACCAGGTCTACCCCGATGCCGGCAATCACGAGTTGCAGGAACCTTTGCTAATTGCGCCCAGGTACGCTTCGACGGTGCGAGCCATACCAAGCTCCAGCGCATCCGAAATGAGTGCGTGACCGATCGATACCTCTGCGACGCCAGGCACTGCGCGGAGAAAAGCCGGCAGATTCTGGCAGTTGAGGTCATGACCGGCATTCACGCCGAGCCCGGCATCCAGCGCCGCGGCGCTGGCGTCGGCGTACGCAGCGAGCGAGGACTCCTGGTCGGATGTTGCGAAAGCTCGCGCATAAGGCTCGGTATACAGTTCGATGCGATCGGCACCAATCTCGCGCGCCATTTTCATCGCCGCCGGCTGCGGGTCCATAAACAGGCTGACCCTGACGCCGAGCTTGCGCAGCGCGGCAATGATGGGTACCAGACGATCACCGTTCTTTTGCAGATCCCAGCCATGATCGGATGTGAACGCCTCCGGTTCGTCGGGCACCAGCGTGCACTGGTGCGGACGCACTTCGCTGACCAGATGCATCACCTGGTGGAAAGGGTTGCCTTCGATATTGAATTCAGCCGAGGGGTGCGTTCGTACCAGTTCGGCCAGTGGGTAAACGTCGTCGCTGCGAATATGCCGTTGGTCAGGACGCGGATGGACG
>JBFKXV010000118.1:0-7195 GCA_041637935.1 Burkholderiales bacterium
ATGCAGGAAACGTATTGCGACCGAAGACTGCATTGAAACTCAGTTTGCGGATTCCGCCGCTCGTTGACGGGCGGCGCGCCACCGAAGATCTGAAGCGCATACTCGAAGCTGACCCACCGGCGAATGCCAAGATCAGGTTCGAACCCGACCAGGCCGCCACCGGCTGGCATGCGCCTCCGACCGCACCGTGGCTTAAGGCGGTAGTCGATTCGGCATCAACACAGTTCTATGGAAAACCGGCGATGATGATGGGCGAGGGCGGCACGATACCGTTCATGGCCATGCTCGGAGACTCGTTTTCCGATGCGCAGTTCTTGATCACCGGCGTGCTCGGACCGAAGTCGAACGCGCACGGTCCGAACGAGTTTCTGCACATCGCCTACGCGAAAAAACTCACCGCGTGCGTGGCGCAGGTGATTGCGGGGCATGCCGATCGGTAGTTTTTCGGCTCAATTTCAGGTCTACGTGGAATTTGGATCGATTTGAACTCGGAAGCGATTTGCCATCAGCCCGGTTTGTCCCGGCCGCGTAGGGCGATCACGATCATTGATTGCGGTTTTGCGCTAGCACCGGTATACGGTGCGTGGAGTTGCAGTCACATGTCTCGCGAATAAGTACGGTTCTTGATTTCGGCAAAGGGAGGGGTGAAATTTGGAAGGCATCACCGTAATCGCGGCCACCGACTTCTCCGAGGACGGTGACCAAGCGGTCGAGCGCGCAGCTGCCGTCGCCGCCAGTTTGGGCGGTGGGCGTCTGGAAGTGGTGAACGTGATCAGCGTTCGTTCACTCAAATCGCTCAGAAAGATATTGTCCACCGAGGCGGAGCCTGTCGAGACGTTGCTTGTTTCAGAAGCGACATCTGCATTGAGCCGATTGACCGAGAGCTTGTCGACCCGCTACGGAATTCCTGTCGAAAGCTATCTTGCAAGGGGGACCCCGGCGCACGAAATTGTTATCCGGGCAGACGAACTGGATTCGGCTCTGGTTGTGGTCGGCAGCCGCGGGACCAATCCGGCGCGCGATCTGTTGCTTGGTACGACTGCCCGCAACGTCATCCGCAAGACGCGTCGCAATGTCCTCGTCGTCAAGCAACCGGCACAGACTTCGTATCGCAACGTGGTGGTGGCGACAGATTTCTCGGATGACTCGCTGCAGGCGCTTAATGCCGCGCGCGCACTCGCCCCGAAGGCGGCTCTGACTGCCTTGCACGCCTTCGAGGTGCCCTTCGAGGGCAAGTTGCAGTATGCCGGCGTTTCGCGGGAGACCATTGCGCGGTGTCGCAGCCAGTCGCAACGCGAGGCGGAGCATGCCGCCCGCGTTTTCGCGCAGCGCGCCAACCTGAACAGCCCCTGTGTCGTCGCGCATGGAACTCCGACGCTTGTGATCCGGGAACACGCCGAGCGCATGAAAGTTGATTTGATCGCGGTCGGCAAACATGGGCAGTCAATGATTGAGGAGCTGTTAATCGGTAGCGTCAGCGAGTACGTGCTCGCGTATGCCGGTTGCGATGTGCTGGTGGGCGGGTGGCAAAGCCGGTTCAGCACCCAATGACACGAGAATCCGTCGTTATGAACTCTGTTTACAAGTGCAACGGGTAAGTAAACGGGGGCAATAGGTGAGTACACGTGAGCAATGGGGATCGCGTCACGGTTTTGTGCTGGCGACCATTGGTGCCGCTGTGGGCCTTGGTAATATTTGGCGGTTCTCTTATGTGGCGGGCGAGAACGGCGGCGCGGCATTTCTGTTCATTTACCTGGTATGCGTATTGGTCGTGGGTGTGCCACTGGTGATCGCAGAGCTTGCTCTCGGACGGCGTGCGCAAGGCGATGCAGTGGCGGCTTTTGAGCACGCCGGTCAAAGCGGATTGTGGCGCCATGTCGGTTGGGTCGGCGTCATCAGTGCAGTGCTGATCCTCAGTTATTACGCGGTCATCGCCGGCTGGGCCCTGAAGTACTTCGTTGGCGCCGCTACCGGCAGTCTATGGATGACCGCGGAAACCGGCTTTGGTGTCTTCTTCCAGAAATTCATCGCCGACAAGGGCCAGCCGGTCGCGTGGCAGGCAGCGATGCTGTTCGCGACCATGTTCGTTGTGGCCGGTGGCGTGCAGAGAGGCATCGAGCGCGTCAACCGCTGGCTGATGCCGGTGCTCGTCTTGATAATTGCCGGCCTTGCCGGCTACGCCCTGTTTTTGCCCAACGCGAACGACGGTGTGAGATTTCTTTTTGCACCTGATTGGTCAGCCCTCGCCGAGCCAAAGGTCTATGCCGCGGCACTTGGGCAGGCGTTTTTTTCGCTCGGCATCGGAATGGCCGTGTTCGTCACCTACGGCAGCTACATGCCGAGGACCTTTTCTTTATCGACGTCGGCGCTTGCCGTGGCGTTTGGTGACTCGCTGTTTGCGATTGTGGCAGGCCTCGCCATCTTCCCTGCTGTTTTTGCTTTCGGTGTCGATCCGACGGCAGGGACCGAATTGGCGTTTATCACTCTGCCGCAGATCTTTCTTGCCATGCCCGGTGGCGAGTTGGTCGGCGCGGTGTTCTTTTTGCTGCTGTCGGCGGCAGCTTTTACGTCGATGGTCGCTTTGCTGGAAGTCCCCGTCTCGATGGCAGTGCACCGGTCGAGGATGCGGCGCTGGGCTGCCGCGGCCGTCGTCGGCATCGTGGTTTTCGCAATCGGCTTGCCATCGGCGATGAGTTACGGTCTTCTGGCCCACGTTCGCTTTGCTGGCGACGGTATTCTCGATGCGGTTGATGCCGCGGTGTCAAATTTCATGTTGCCCATTGGTGGTGTGCTCGTTGCATTATTTGTAGGCTGGCGCATGACCATGGCGGACGCGCTCCACGAAGCTGATCTCTCCGGTAGCCGGCTCGGCAAGGCTTGGCTTTGGCTGCTTCGCATTGTCGTACCCATCACTATCCTTGCGATTTTGCTTCAGTCGGCCAGTGCGCTCTGAGGGCCCATCAGGGCGGCGCAGGCTAATGGTATGCAAATTCTCTCGGGCCTTCGAGCCATGAGCCGAAATGCTCACTTCGTAAGTCAGCCTAAAGGCCCATTAGCGCCTTGATATGAACGGCGGCGCAACGGCCCAGGGCGTCGAGGTCGTAGCCGCCTTCGAGCGCTGAGACGACTCGCCCTTCACAATGCTCAGTTGCAAATTCGACCAATGCGCCGGTTATCCATTGGTAGTCATCCTCGGTCAGAAGCAAGTTAGCGAGGGGGTCCAGCCGATGACCGTCGAAGCCGGCTGACAGCAATAGCAACTGCGGCTGGAACTGGCGCAGTGCCGGCAACCAGTGATCGCTGATGGCCTTACGGAAAACCTCGCCGTCGCTTCCAGCAGCCAACGGACAATGGATCATGTTGGAAGCGGCGAGGTCCGGTTCGGGGAACGGATAGAACGGATACTGGTAGGTCGAGCAGTACAGTACATTTTCGTTGCCCGCGAATATGTCTTCGCTCCCGTTGCCATGGTGCACATCGAAGTCGAGGATAGCGACGCGTTCCAGGCCACCCTGCGCCAGCGCGTGTGCGGCACCGATCGCGACGTTGTTGAACAGGCAAAATCCCATTGCGCGCTTGCGCTCGGCATGGTGGCCAGGCGGACGCACTGCGCAAAAAGCATTACTGATTTCGCCAGACATAACCATGTCGATTGCAGCAACCACTGCACCCGCGGCATGCAATGCGGCGTCGAGACTGTGAGGCATCATCAGGGTGTCGGGGTCGAGTTGTACCGTGCCGGTCTGCGGAGCGCACTGCAAGATCGCCTGAACATAGTCGGGATCGTGAGCCCGCATCAGTTGCTCGACTGTGGCGGCTGGCGCATTGACCCTGCGCAAAAAATCCGCCAGCCGTTGTGAGATCAGTTGGTCTTCAATTGCCTTGATTCGGGCGGGGCTTTCCGGATGGTTTTGTCCCATGTCATGTAGCAAACAGGATCGATGTGATACATATGCCGTTTGGTGCACTGGTGAACTCCGTCAAACGTGAATTGAGCGCGGGGATACATGTTTGAATAGCGTTTCCAGGAGAAGTGCAATGATTGGCCCTGGTTCCTGGTCGCCTGATATCAGTGCCCCTGCGTCGGCCGCGTCATTTTTGCTGATTGAATATGGAACATTATCTCAAGACCCTGTTTGAACCCGAATCCGTAGCCTTGTTTGGTGCCAGCGACCGCAAAGGCACGGTTGGTGCGGTGGTGATGCACAATTTGCTCGAAGGCGGGTTCCGGGGCAAGTTGTTTCCGGTCAACCCCAAGCGCGATCAAGTGCAGGGGCAGCGGTGTTATCGTGATTTCGACGATATTGGCCATACCGTCGATCTGGCAGTGGTCGCCGCACCGGCCAGCGCGGTACCGGCGATTATCGAACAGTGCGGTCGGCGTGGCATTCGCAATGCGGTTATTCTTTCTGCCGGATTCCGCGAAATCGGCGAGGCGGGGTTTAAGCTCGAAGCGCAGGTTCTCAAGAGTGCACGCCGCTACAACCTGCGCTTTGTCGGGCCCAACTGCCTGGGCATCATGCGTCCGGCGATTGGTTTCAACGCCACCTTTAACAAGGGCGCAGCCCATCCAGGGAAATTGGCGCTGGTGTCCCAATCAGGCGCGCTGTGCACGGCCATTCTGGATTGGGCGCACGGCGAGGAGATTGGTTTCTCATCGGTCATTTCGATGGGTATTTCCGCTGACATTGGTTTTGGCGAAGTGCTCGATTACCTGGTTTATGACCGTCAGACAGAAAGCATCCTGCTCTATATCGAGGGGATTCAGAACGCACGCACCTTCATGAGTGGTTTACGGGCGGCGGCGCGAGTCAAGCCCGTGATGGTTGTGAAAGTCGGGCGCCATGAGAGCGGCGCTCGGGCTGCACTGTCACACACCGGTGCGCTAGTGGGTGCCGATGATGTGTTCGATGCGGCACTGCGCCGCGCCGGCGTGGTGCGCGGTCATCGCATCAGTGATCTGTTTAACGCGGCAACGGTGCTCGAATCCGGCCAGCGCACGCGGGGAGACCGGCTGACGATCGTCACCAATGGCGGCGGACCTGCTGCCGTTGCCAGTGACCGTGCCAGCGACCTCGGGATTCCGCTCGCGCAATTGGCACCCGAAACCATTACGCAACTGAATGCGGTCTTGCCGGCGACGTGGTCGGGCGCCAATCCGGTCGACATCATTGGTGACGCCAGTGCCGAACGTTATGCGAAGGCGATTCAAATTTGCCAGAAAGATCCGAACACCGACGGCGTAATGGTGATCCTGGCGCCACAGGCCATGACCGATCCGCTGCCGGTCGCACAGATCGTGGTCGAGCTGGCCAAAGAATCGCGCAAGCCCTTGCTCACCTGCTGGATGGGTGGCGAGCAGGTGGCGGCTGGCCGCGAATTTCTTGCGCGTGCCGATATTCCGGGCTTCCGCACACCGGAATCGGCTGTAGAAGGATTTTCCTATCTCACCAGTTTCTACCGTAATCAGCAATTGTTGTTGCAGACACCCGGACCGATACGCCGCGACGGCCAGCCGGATCTGGAGGGGGCGCGGCTGATCATCGACAGCGTGCTGGCGGAGCAGCGCAGCGTCCTTACGGAACTGGAATCGATGGGCCTGTTGGCGGCGTTTCGCATCCCGACGGTGCGCGCCGGATTGGCACGCTCGCCGACCGAAGCATTGTTGCTGGCGCAGTCATTGGGGTTTCCGGTCGTACTGAAAATCTACGCTACGGATATTTCGCACAAATCCGACGTAGGCGGCGTGCGACTGGGTATCACCAACGCGGCGGCGGTACAAAGTGCCTATCGGGAGATGCTTGAAACGGTCAAACAACATCGGCCCGGGGCCAACATCGTTGGTGTCGTGGTAGAGGCGATGTACAACGACACGAATGGCCGCGAGTTGCTGGTCGGCCTGAATCGCGACCCGGTGTTTGGACCCGCTGTGTCGGTTGGTGCCGGTGGCACGGCAGTCGAGGTATTGCGCGATCGCGCCGTCGCGTTACCGCCGCTCAACCGGCTTTTGGCCGAAGACATGATTTCCCGGACGCGGGTGGCGAAGATGCTGAAGCCGTTCCGCCACATGCCTGCGGCGGCAGTCGACGAGGTCGTGCAGGTGTTGTTGCGTGTCTCGGAGTTGGCCTGCGAGTTACCCCAGATTAAGGAGCTCGATATCAATCCGCTGATGGTCAATGAACACGGTGTCGTTGCGGTCGATGCCCGTTGCGTAGTGGAGCATTACCCCGCGGGGCGTGGGCCCTATGACCATATGGCGATTCATCCCTATCCAAGCCATCTTTCCAGCAGGCAACAATTGCCTGACGGGATCAGCCTGTTGATTCGCCCGATTCGCCCCGAGGACGCACTGATTGAACGAGAATTTGTTCGTCACTTGTCGACGGAATCCAAATATCTTCGGTTCATGCACGCGCTCACTGATTTGACCCCGGAGATGCTCGCGCGGTTTACGCAGATCGATTATGACCGGGAAATGGCGTTGATCGCACTCGTCAAGCAAGACGAACAGGACATCGAAATCGGTGTGGCTCGATATGTCATCAATGCCGACGGCGTCAGTTGCGAGTTTGCAATCGTGGTGGCGGACGAATGGCGTCACCGTGGAATCGCCGGGCGCCTGATGGACAAACTGCTGGAGAGTGCGCGCGATAAAGGACTGGCGCTGATGGAAGGTTCCGTTCTGGCAAACAATAAGGAAATGATTACTTTCTGCAAATCCATGGAATTTGTCGTCGAGCCCGATACTGAAGATCAGCACCTGGTCCGGGTCAGAAAGAAGCTCTAGCAGGCTGTTGAAGAAGGTCGCGCAGTAGTTTTTCAACAGCCTGTTAGGCAGCGTTGCCGTGACCGTGTTGTGTGAGTGGGTATGTGTCGGCGAGCCAGCGTTGCCCGCGGTCTCGAAACTGATCGCAGCCGCTTTTGCGAAAAACCGGTAACGGAGAAGCAATACATTGCAAATCATCGATTCCCAGATCCACCTGTGGGGAAGCGGCTTACCAAGCAACATGGCGCACCGCCAGGTGACTTCGTTCACTGCTGCCGAAGCGATTGGCATGATGGACGAGGCCGGTGTTGATGCGGCCGTGATTCACCCGCCGCCCTGGGACCCGGAATCGCACGAGCTCGCTTCCAGGGCGGTGCATGACCATCCGGGGCGGTTCGCGATCATGGGCTCCCCGCCGCTGGATGAATC
>JBFKXV010000119.1:0-7189 GCA_041637935.1 Burkholderiales bacterium
CGATGTTCCAACGTGCAAGCAATTGATCGATCGCATCATGGCGCAGGCTGAAAGCATTATTCGCGAGCGGCTCGTTGCCTCCCTCTAGTGTAGTGCGTAACAGCCGGGCGACCATGTTTTCCCACGCGGCGTTGACGGCGCGCCGCCGGGTTGTTTGTTGCGGTGCTGGTTGATGGGGCGCCGGCTGATGTTGTGCCGGTTGTTGCCGTGCCGTGTTTTTAGTGTGAACTTTGTTGCCGTTGATTGCTCAATACTGAACGATGGCCACTACAAAAAAAACTGCAGCAAAAACTGAAAAACAAAAAGCCTCCGACCTGTTGGTCCGCTGCCTGGAACGCGAGGGTGTGTCGCACATTTTCGGCGTTCCGGGTGAAGAGAACGCCGACTTCATGATGTCGTTGAAGGATGCCGAGCGCATTCAGTTCTTTCTGACACGACACGAGCAGGGTGCCGCGTTCATGGCCGAGGCCTATGGCCGCTTGTTGGGTTCACCCGCTGTATGCCTCGGTACGCTCGGGCCGGGCGCGACCAATTTGATCACCGGTGTGGCCAATGCCAATATGGATCGCGTGCCGATGCTGGTGATCACCGGCCAGGGTTCCTCGACGCGCCTGCACAAGGAATCGCATCAGATCATGGACGTGGTCAGCATGTTTCGCCCGGTCACCAAATGGGCGGTGCGAATCATCAACCCCGACACTATTCCCGAAATCGTCCGCAAGGCAGTGCGTATTGCACGTGGCGAAAAACCGGGCGCTGTTCATATCGAATTGCCCGAAGACATCGCAAGTGAAGAAACCAGTGAAGTTCCAATGCAACCCAAGAGGTTTGTGCGTCCGGTGCCGGATCGGGAAATGGTGCGTCTGGTGGCGGAAACACTCGCCGCGAAAAAACGTCCGGTCATCATCGCCGGCAACGGCTGCGTCAGGCAACAACTCGATGGTGCCTTGAGCCGATTCTGCGAGGCGACCGGCATGTCGGTCATCTCGACGTTTATGGCTAAAGGCGCGGTCGACATGGATTCTCCGCACTGCATGTACACGATCGGGTTGAGCGGGCGCGATCTGCCCGCGTGCGCCATCGATGCGGCCGATACCATCCTCACCATCGGCTATGACATGGTCGAGTACCCTCCAATGCTGTGGAATGCCGGCTCTGACAAGACCATCATTCACATTGACTACACGCCGGCCGAAATCGACGAGCACTACAACCCTGACTTCGAGTTGGTCGGTGACATCAAGCAAACGCTGTTGCGGCTCACCGACGCGCTGGCAGGCAAGGCGATTGATTACGACCTGGCGCCATTTCGACATCTGCGCGAGGCGATGACAACAGAACTCGCAGCGACGGCGGACGAAGAAACAACCGGTTCGATCAAACCGCAAAAGATTCTCTGGGAAACGCGCAAGCTGCTGGCGCGCGATGCCATCGTGTTGTCCGACGTGGGTGCGCACAAAATGTGGATTGCGCGGCACTTTCATTGCTACGAGCCGAACACCTGCCTGATCCCGAACGGCTTCTGCTCGATGGGCTCGGCATTGCCGGGCGCCATTGGTGCCGCGATGGTTCATCCGCAACGCGAGATTCTGGCCATTTGTGGCGACGGCGGTTTCATGATGAACGTGCAGGAGATGGAAACCGCAACGCGGCTTGGCGTCAAAATCACGGTCATGGTTTGGGAAGATCACGAGTACGGCCTGATCGCCTGGAAGCAGGAGACCGAATTTGGCAACACCACCGATCTGAAATTCGGCAATCCCGACTGGGCCGGCCTGGCCCGGGCATTCGGCTGGCGCTGCCATCGGGTTGATGACAGCCGCGATCTTGCAGCGACTATCCGCGCCGCGATTGATGAATCGGGACCATCGCTGGTGATCATCCCGGTTGACTATCGGGAGAATATGAAGCTGACCGACCAGCTCGGCGCAATCGTTTGCCCGATCTAACCATGCTCAAGTTGCGAGCCCGCCGGCCGCCGAAAGTGCAGCAGTGCGGCCGGGAACGCCCGAATCCACCTAAATAACTTTTCGGAATAACCAAGTACTGATAAAGTCTATCAAGGGATTAGCATCCTCGTGACAGCCGGGGGGCGGACCGATTAGCATGTTTGGTCCGAAAATCAGCATGATAGGGAGGAAGACATGAGCACTACCACTACTGCAAAACCAGTCAATAACGGGGTCAACGTCGAAGCTTTGCTCGGCGCACGTGAAGCACTGACCGAAGCGCCCGACGCCGCCAAATTCAAATGGCGAGCGAGTGTGAAGTGGATAAACGGCACCCACAGCAAGTCCACTATCGAAGGCTTCTATGGCCTTGGCGAAGAGCAAAAGCACAAGAGCACGTTCACCTTCGATGCCGACCATCCGGAAGTATTCGCCTCTGAGGACAACGGCGCCACGCCAGTTGAGCTTGTCCTGGCGGGTCTGGCCAGTTGCCTTACCGCCGGCGTTGCTGCTGTTGCGCAAAACCGTGATATTCAACTGCGCTCCGTATCCGCCACGCTCGAAGCCGGCATGGACGTGCGTGGAATCCTCGGCGCCGATCCGGACGTTCGCAATGGCTTCGACGGTATCAAGGTGACTTACAACATCGACGCCGATGCGTCACGCGACGACATCGAAGCGCTGGTTGCGCAATCCCAAAAACGCTCTGCTGTTTTTGACATCATCACCAACCCGACCAACGTGACAGTAGAAGTCGAGTGACACCGTCGCAAACCAGTCGCGCGCATCAAGACAACTAAAAGTTTCAACGCAAAAAAAAGCAGTAGCATGAATTCCTGCTATAGGAAAGGGAGGGCCTGGTGCGTACCACTACTGTCGTAATTGGTGCGGGCCAGGCCGGGCTTGCCATGAGCTGGTGGCTCACCGAGCACTCGATTGACCACGTTGTCCTCGAGCGCGGCGAGCTGGCCAACTCATGGCGTGCCGAACGCTGGGATTCGCTGCGCCTGCTTACACCGAACTGGCAAAGTCGCTTGCCCGGCTACAGCTACCAGGGCGACGATCCCGATGGATATCGCACCATGCCTGAGACGGTTGCGTTCATCGAAGGCTATGCGAAATCGATATCGGCCCCGGTGTGCACGCATACCACTGTCACAGCGCTGCGCCGCAACGATGATGGCTACGAAGTTGTGACCGACAACGGCAGGTGGCAATGCGATAGCGTCGTTGTCGCCAGCGGGGCGTGCAACTTGGCGCACGTGCCGGCCCTTGCTGAGGCGGTGCCAGCGGCTATTCGCACGCTCACCAGTATGCAGTACCGCAATCCGGGTCAAATCGAGGATGGAGGCGTGCTCGTGGTCGGAGCATCGGCATCGGGTACACAAATCGCCGATGAACTGCAGCGAGCCGGACGATCGGTCACCTTGGCAATCGGCGAACACGTGCGCCTGCCGCGCACATATCGCGGCAAGGACATCCTGTGGTGGATGGATGCCGCGGGTATTCTGGATGAGGACTACAACGACATCGACGATATTGTGAGGGCTCGCAATCTGCCGTCGATGCAATTGGCGGGCTCCCCCGAGCACCGCACGCTGGATCTCAACGCGCTCACTGCTATCGGGGTCAAACTGGTTGGGCGACTGGCCGGCATCAACCAGGGCAAGCTACAGTTATCCGGCTCGCTGCGAAACGTCTGTGCACTGGCCGACCTCAAGATGAACCGGCTGTTAAACGCGATCGACGAATGGGCCTCTGACAAACCAATATCGTCCGAGCTGGATGCGCCGCACCGTTTCGAATCCACTGTTGTCGAAGAGTCACCTCCGCTGCTGGTGGATATCGCACGCAGTGGTATCAAGACCATTATCTGGGCGACCGGTTTTCGGCCTGACTACTCCTGGTTGGATGTTCCGGTTCTCGACCGCAAGGGTTTCATTCGCCATGACGGCGGCGTTGTTACCGATTCACCCGGCATGTACCTGATCGGCATGCCTGTCCTGCGGCGGCGCAAGTCAACGCTCATCGACGGCGTCGGTGACGATGCACGTGACCTGAGCGCTCATCTGGTTGCTTATCTTCGAGAGCGGGCTGGACAAACGCAAACAGGATTGCAGGCGCTCGCCTCCTGAGCGACCGCGCTATCAGCAGCCGTCGTCGCAGACCGCGTTCGCCTTGCGTATTGCCGCCGGAATTTTCGCTGCTTGTTGCGCTATCGGGAGCGCACGCAGTTGTTATTGCCCAACGTGGGGTAGGATCGTAAGGTGCCGACAATGGCGACAGCAACGCCCGACTCTGTCAGATTAGGTCGCACGGTAGAAAATGCTATCCGTCTGCATGGCTCGCATTCCGTGTTGTCAATTGCTGTGGCAGTCGATTCATGGCGAATCCGCCGAAGCTGGAAGCGCCGGTTCGTAGCGTGATGGTGCTTGAACTGCTTTCCAGAGTTGCCGCGGGTACTGACTCGCCTGATCAGCGCCAGCGATCGGCTCAAACCCGATCGAGCAAAAAAACTGCAGTGCGTCGCGCCATGCGCGTACGACGACCCCGTCGAAGCCGCGATCGCCGGCCCATTGGAGAACCAGTTCGGCGAGCCGTGTACCGGTTCCGATGCGTTGACAGCGCGGAACGACGTACAGTCCGTGCAGTAAAACAGCGCGCGCATTGTGCGGTGCCTGGTGGCGGCTGGCTTCTTCCCAGGCGGCGACGCCAACGCCGTTTCCGTTGGCATCGGTAAGCAGCGCAATTGACATGTGCGCAAGGTCGGTGGCGTCGTAGACGAGCGCCGGTGTGGCGAGCCGTTGCACCCGTCCGGGCAGTCCCCACGATGTGACGGCCTCGATCACGACCCGGTTGACGGTGTCAAGGTCTGCAGCCGTTGCAGCGCGAGGCTGAAATTGTGCAGTGTCGTCGCTGCCCAGATCTCTTGCCGTGTGCCGCGGCGTCGCAGGGACTCGTCGCGAATTCACCATGGTATGTTTTCTCCGCGGTAATCAATAAAGTTTGCCTGGCGGGAGGCGGGCAGACGGTCGATCGCCGTCAACATCAGCTCGACCGACTGTTCCGGACTCATCGTGGCTATGCCGGAATTGCCCGACACGAAAGGCGCCGAAAGACGCGAGCGAACGGTACCGGGTTGCAATGCCACCAGCAGCGCGTCTGGTCGCTTTCGTTTAACTTCGACAGCGGCAGTCTGCAGCAGCATGTTCAAGGCGGCTTTTGACGCGCGGTAACCGTACCACCCGCCTTTTCGATTGTCGGTGATACTGCCCACCCGCGCACTCAACTTGGCGAAAACGCAGCGCGCCCCCGTCGGCAGTAAAGGTACGAAGTGTTTCAGCAACAGAGCTGGACCAACTGCGTTGACTGCGAACGCTTTCAACAGCGTCTGAGGTTGAATATCCTCCAATCGTTTCTCCGGGCCCGCGCCATCGAGGTGCAGGGCTCCGGTGGCATCGACCATTAAGTGGAATGGCGCCAGCGGCGCAAACTCTTGCGCGAGATCGGCGATTGACTGTTCACTCTCGATGTCAAATTCCGGGTACGTCCGGCGGCTGACACCGATAACCTGTTCGCAATTTGGCATCGCCGCAATCGCGTCGGAAAAAGCGCTGCCAATTGCACCGGATGCGCCGAACACGATTGCCTTGAAGCGATCGTCGAGGCTGTTCATTTGATAGCGTCGCCGATGCACTTGTTTTCTCTATATCTGCGTTTCACCAGTGCCAGCAGCGGCGTTCCGACCAGTCGCGCAATCGTTTTGCGGTGGGCAGCAAAGCCGTTGTAAGCCTTATCGAGAATGGGTCGCAGCCACTGTCGGCGTAACAGCCACGATGCGAAACGCAGATCTGCCCGTTCATATGCTTCGATGAATGTGTCGACGCCTTTCAGTAAGGGTCCGTCCCCGATGCGGCCGTGAATTACTTCCAATGCAGCTGCGCGGTCCACGCGCTCGGCTTGTTCATCGAAGGCGTCGCTGCCCAGGTCTACGAACTCGATGCTGCCGGGCTTGCTACGGTTCCTGAGTACGGTCACCTCGCATTCGCAGAGGGGACCCGCACCGTCGTAGTACATGGTCAGGGGCTGAGGGTTCATGGTCATAAAAGGTATATACCCGGCGGCAACCTCTTTGTATTTTCACTGTACGTTGACAAAAAGGGGTCGAGCGCCGGCCAGGAATAAAGAGCGGGCGCGGTTTTGGTTCCCCGACCCGGCCGGCGTTCGTATTTGTGCTGCGATCACCGCTTCGAGCTTTCGACTTTTTTGAACTCCTGAACGGTCATCACGATGCCGAGGAAAGTGAGACCGAAGCAGAAGGCCCCGGCGACCAATAGTGTTACCTCACTCATTTTCGTGCTCCTTTCAAGGCCAGAATATTGAAATACATGCCGAAACATAGGATTGCCGGGACCCATGTGGCAGTGAACAATCCCTCCTGTTTCTGGCCCGTAAACCAGAGGTAAGCGGAAATGGCGAACGACACCATTACGGCGATCAGAATGAACATGTCGGAAATCTTGATCATATTAAGTCTCCCTGTGTGACTGGGTTGAAATTGAACTTCATTGGCTTAGCGGCCCCAATAGCCCCACGCGGCAATCATCAAGCTCCCGACTGCGAGCCCCGCGTGCGACCGCAATGCGGACTCACCGGGAATGGTTAAAATAAACGGCACCAAATTGAGGATGCCGAGGGGCAACCAAAGAATAAAGAGCGCTGCCGCGATAGCGGCGACCGTGCCGATCTTTACTCTGAGATTCTTCAAGCTATTTGGCATTGCCATTTTGCCTTTCCGGAAAGCAATCGCTCCGTTGCCTCTAACAATGTTACGGTGACCGGCCAAACCCTGTACTTAGTGCGGCACACTTCATCAGTCGTTTCGTCACGCGTGCACTGCTGAGCGCAAAGCCGACGTTCCGATGTGGATTCGAGTTGCTTCCCACTCATCTGTCATCGCCCTCCGGTCGGCAGTCCTGGGACAGCGTTGAGGCATACCGAAGGAAGCCTCGTATCAAAGTGTCAAACGGGGCGCAATTGCGCCCCGTTTGCCTGCATGACTGCTTAGTTGGGCATAACTACGCTGTCGATCACGTGGATAACGCCGTTGCTGCCGATGATGTCAGTCTTGATGACATTGGCCTTATCGACCTTCACGCCACCAGCTGTGGAGATGGTCAGATCCGATCCTTGGACCGTGGTGACCTTTCCCGCCTTGACATCGGCTGCCATGACCTTGC
>JBFKXV010000120.1:0-7185 GCA_041637935.1 Burkholderiales bacterium
AGCCAGGCGACCATTTTCGCTGAGCCGTTCACCAGCACGCCGTCGATGACACCGACGTCGCCGAAGCGCCACAGACCGCCACCGACGGAACGCGCGCCGCCCGCAAAAAACCAGTCATTGAAACGGTCCATGTAGTACTTCTGGTCGAGCAGGCGATACAGCGGACTGAGCGTGCTCTGAATCTTTGCCGGCATATCCGGTCGGCGCAGATATAAATACCAGGCAAGCGTGACGCCCGCCACCGCCAGCCAGAAAGGTACCGTCACGAATCCGTGCAAACCCATGGCAAGCCAGCCATCGAAGTGCTCACCGATTCTGGCAACGACGTCATGCTCCGGCAGCACTTTGAGACTGTCGCCGAAGTAGCCGCCAAACATCAATGGCCCAATTGCCATCGCGCCGATGATCATGGAGGGCACAGCCAGTGCCACCAACGGCCACCAGACCACCGCCGGCGACTCATGTGGATCGACCGGCCCGTGATGCGCATGCGCGTCATCGCCATGTTGCGCATCGCCCGTACCATGATCCTGGAATCTCGCCTTGCCTTCGAATACCAGAAAGTACATTCTGAAGGTGTACAGCGCAGTTACAAAGACACCGACCGTCACCGCGATCCAGGCCAGCCCGGCGCCGGGCGTATTCGACAAGTGCACCGCCTCAATGATGCTCTCCTTGGAATAAAACCCGGAGAAGAACGGGAATCCGATCAAAGCCAGCGAGCCAATCAGCGAGACGATCCAGGTGATTGGCATACGCCGCCGCAACCCGCCCATATGGCGCACATCCTGATCGTGGTGCATGCCGATAATCACCGAGCCGGCCGCCAGAAACAGCAACGCCTTGAAAAAGGCGTGCGTCATCAAATGAAATATCGCAACCGAATAGGCGGACGCACCAAGCGCCACCGTCATGTAACCGAGCTGTGACAAGGTCGAATAGGCGACGACGCGTTTGATATCGGTTTGCACGATACCCAGCAGACCCATGAACAACGCCGTGATCGCGCCAATAATCAAGATCAGGGACAGCGCCGTTTCGGACAATTCATACAGCGGTGACATGCGTGCCACCATGAAGATGCCTGCGGTCACCATCGTCGCCGCATGGATCAAAGCCGAAATCGGTGTCGGGCCCTCCATCGAATCCGGCAACCAGGTATGCAAGGGGAACTGGGCCGACTTTCCCATGGCCCCAACAAACAAACAGATACATATGGCGGTAATCAGCGGCCACTGCACGCCGATCTCAATGCCAATGCGTTCGGTTGCCTTGCCCGGGGCGAGCGCAAAGACATCGCCGTAATCGAGGCTACCAAAATACACCAGTACCAATGCGATGCCGAGGAGGAATCCGAAATCACCGACGCGGTTAACGAGGAACGCTTTGAGGTTGGCGTAGATCGCGCTCGGGCGCGTGTACCAGAATCCGATCAGCAGATAGGACACCAGACCAACGGCTTCCCACCCGAAAAATAGCTGCAGGAAGTTGTTACTCATCACCAGCATCATCATCGAAAAAGTAAACAGCGAGATGTAGCTGAAGAAACGCTGATAGCCCGGATCATCCGCCATGTAGCCGATGGTGTAGATGTGCACCATTAACGAGACAAACGTGACTACCAGCATCATGGCGGCGGAAAGCTCGTCGATCAGGAAACCGATCTCGAAACGTATCCCGTCACTGGTCGCCCAGGTGTACACAGTGCCATTGAAAAGGTTACCGTCCATCACGTCGTGCAAAGCGATCGCCGATGCGACCATAGACAGCGTTACGCCAATGATGGTGACCCAGTGCGCGCCGGCGCGGCCGATCTGGCGGCCAAACAGTCCGGCGACAATGGCTCCGGCCAACGGCGCAAAGGCGGCAACGAGGTAAACCGACATCATGTTCATGATCGCTGCGTCATCCCTTTAACTGGTCCAGATCATCGACGTTGATCGAATGGATATTTCGGAACAGCACCACCAGGATTGCCAACCCAATGGCGGATTCAGCCGCCGCGACCGTGAGAATGAAGAATACGAATACCTGGCCGGCGATATCCTGCAGAAAATGCGAGAAGGCGATGAAGTTCAGATTAACGGCGAGCAACATCAGTTCGATTGCCATCAACACAATGATGACGTTCTTGCGATTCAGAAAAATACCGACGATGCTGATTGAAAACAGGATGGCGCCGAGTATCAGGTAGTGTGACAGCGAAATCACGACGCCGCTCCGCTATCACCCTTGTCGGAGGGCATCGATATCAGCCTGACCCGGTCAGCACGGCGCACCGAGACTTGCCTTGAAGGGGTCTGGTACTTATTGTCCTTGCGCTTGCGCAAAGTCAGTCCGATCGCCGCGACAATGGCGACCAGCAGTATCACCGCTGCAATTTCGAAGGCATAAACGTAATCGGTGTAGAGCACCTCACCCAGCGCGCGGGTGTTGCTGTAGCCCGCGTCCGCTGCTGGCGGTTTCGGCATCTGCGCGAGACCAAAATAACGGCCACCGAGAATAACCGCCATCTCCAGCACCATGACACCGGCGACAATCAGCGCTGGCACCAGATAGTCCCAGTAGCCTTCCCGCAAGCGGTCGAGATTGATATCGAGCATCATGACCACGAACAGGAACAACACCATGACCGCGCCGACGTAGACAAGCACCAGGGCAATGGCGAGAAACTCCGCTTCCAGCAACAGCCAGAGAGCAGCCGCCGTGAAAAAGGCCAGCACCAGCGAAAGTGCGGAGTGCACCGGATTGCGCGCCGTGATCACTCTCAGCGCGGCCATCACCAGCACCAGGGAAAAGAAATAGAAAGCGGCTTTTTCGAAGTCCATATCGTTAATCGGCGCGCGATGTTGGTCCCGCAGCGGGCAGGAAATCGTGCAGCGCGGTCACTTTTTGGAATCGGTCAGGGGCGGTCGTGTCCAACATATTGGCGAGGCTCATCGATACCTCGCGTCATCGGCACGATCCTTGGCAATCTGTTCTTCGTAACGATCGCCTACCGCTAGCAGCATTTCCTTGGTGTAGACCAGGTCGCCGCGCCGTTCGCCGTGATACTCGAGAATGCGTGTCTCAACAATCGAGTCTACCGGGCAGGACTCCTCGCAGAATCCGCAGAAAATACACTTCGTCAGGTCGATGTCATAGCGCGTAGTGCGCCTCGTGCCATCATCGCGTTTTTCCGATTCGATTGTGATCGCCAGCGCCGGGCACACCGCCTCACAGAGTTTGCAGGCAATGCAACGCTCTTCGCCGTTGGGATATCTGCGCAGTGCATGTAACCCGCGGAAACGCGGACTTTGCGGCGTTTTCTCTTCCGGAAACTGCACCGTGATCTTTGGTGACAGGAAATACCTGCCAGTGAGCATCAAGCCCTTGATGAGCTCGAACAGGAGAAAAGTGCGAAAGAACTCGCGAATCTGCTGAATCATGTTTACTCTCTCACCATGTTTGTTCTTACCATGGCCACCAGCTCATGCGCATCAGAACGCCGATCAGCAGGAGCCAGACAATGGTTAGCGGAATGAACACCTTCCAGCCAAGCCGCATGATCTGGTCGTAGCGATAACGCGGAAAAGTGGCGCGGAACCAGAGGAAACAGAACAGCAAAAACGCCACTTTGGCCGCAAACCAAAAGAAGCCATCCGGCAGGCCCGCGATCGGCGACAACCAGCCGCCGAGGAACATCAGCACGGCAAGTGCAGATACCAGAATCATGTTGGCGTATTCAGCGAGAAAGAACACGGCGAACGCCGTACCGGAATACTCAACATGAAAACCGGCGACGATCTCCGATTCGCCTTCCGCCACGTCGAATGGCGCCCGGTTGGTCTCTGCAACCGCGGAAATAAAGTACACCACGAACATCGGGAACAACGGAATCAAATTCCACCCCAACGCACCCATACCGGTGCGCTGCGAATCAACAATCACCGACAAGTTCAGGCTGCCCGACATCATCAGAACACAGACCAGCGCAAACCCCATGGCAATTTCGTACGCCACAATCTGCGCCGCGGAACGCATTGCCCCGAGAAATGCATATTTGGAATTGGACGCCCAGCCAGCGACAATTACCCCATACACACCCATTGAAGTAATCGCCAGGATGTAGAGCAGTCCGGCATCGACGTTGGACACGACCGCACCATCAGCAAACGGAACGACCGCCCATGCGGCAAGCGCCGGCATCAGCGACAACACCGGTGCAGTAATGAACAGGAACTTGTTGGCGCCGGTCGGGACGATGACTTCCTTGACCAGCAACTTCAAAACATCGGCAAATGGTTGAAACAGCCCTTTCGGCCCAACCCGGTTGGGACCAAGGCGCAACTGCATGTAGCCAATGACCTTGCGCTCGGCAAGTGTCAGGTAGGCAACACACAGCGTGACGACAATCACGATCGACAGGATCTTCGCCAGCGTCCACAGCGTCACTGCGGCGGGTGTTCCAATAATGCCGGCAAGCCATTCCATCAGCTGCTGACCTCCGCCGTCATGGAAACACGCTCGACAGTCAGTGCAGCATACGGCGCGCCAAGATGCATGGTTGCATCGTTCGCGGCGGCAACGCGCACGCAATCGTCAGGCAGCCGGTCATCACGCTGACAGACAAGAATTGCTTCACCGCTGTCTTGCGTGACACGAACGCGTTGTCCCGGCTGCAGCTGCAGCTGCTCCATAAGACGCCCGTTCATCCAGGCGCCGCTCACGTCGGCATCACGGGTCAGTTGTAACGATCGGGCACGACGCACGATACCGTCGACGTGATAAATGGGCACTTCCGCGATGCGCTCCAGCTCCCTTCCCGGCGCCAATCCCGAGCCGCGATCGGCCACGGGTTGCGAGGCTGCAGCGGGAGCATTGTTCAGACGGCCTGCGGCGTCGCCTTCCGCTGCGGCCATATCCGTGCGCACGTCTTCGATGGTCTCGTATTCGAATCCATCGAGCTGGAGCAGATTTCCCAGCACCCGCAGTACTTTCCACGCCGGACGCGCATTTCCGAGCGGAGGGCAGACGCTGTTGAACTGCTGGGCGCGCCCTTCAAGGTTGACGAAGGTGCCGGCAGTTTCGGTAAATGGCGCTATCGGCAACATCACCTGGGCATAATCAAGCGCGCGATGCTTGAACGGCGACATTGCCACCACCAACTCGGCAGCGTGCATCGCAGCCGTGGCAGCATGCGGCGCGGCGCAGTCCAGTTCGACTTCGGAATGCAATAAAACGTATGCTTTCAGTGGATTTTCGATCATCTGGCGCGCATTGAATCCCGCACCATTTACAGGAACGGCGCCACTCAGATAACCGCCAACACTGTTCGCGCCGTCGCCGAGAAAACCGACGTGGGACCCGGTGATGGAGCCGAGCAAATTTGCCAGCACACGGACGCGTGAACGCTGTGGGCCGTGTTGAACCAGATTGCCCAGCAGTACTGCCTTGCTCGCGCCGCTCACCAGACTTTCGGCAATCTGCAATGCGCTGTCATCGACAACGGCATCTGTTACTTCAGCCGGTACGGCAACACCGCTGCGCTCAGCCGCCGCTTTGACCACCGCGGCAACGGAATCGCCAATACGGCTCGGCGGGACAATCATCCGGCCGTGAGTGCGAACCAGAAAATCATCACCAACCGAATTGATAACATTCAATTGTGCGCCGTTTTTGCGGACCGCCTGACGGATGCGCTGCGCCAGCAGCGGATGCTCCTTGCGAAGATTGGAGCCGACAACCAAAATGCGGTCGAGCGTGTTCAACTCGGCGACTTTCATGCCCAGCCACGGAACGGCGCCGCCAGGCCCGTCGTCATCTGCAAAATCGACCTGCCTTAGACGGAAATCAACATGATCGCTGCCAACGGAGCGAAGCAGTTTCTGCAACAGGAACAGTTCTTCTGAAGTTGATTGAGCAGTGGCAAGTGCGCCGATGGCAGCTGCACCATGCGCGTTTCGCACGCGCGACAGTTCATTCGCTACATATTCGAGTGCCGTTGCCCAGTCAACTTCGGCCCAGTTCCCGTCGCGCTTGATCATGGGCGACGTCAGGCGCTGTTCAGAGCTCAGCGCTTCGTAGGAAAAACGATCACGATCCGACAGCCAGCACTCATTGATTTGTTCGTTCTCGCGCGGCACAACGCGCATCACGCGATCCTGCATCACCTGCACGACGAGATTTGAACCGAGGCTGTCGTGCGCAGCGACCGAGCGGCGCCGTGAAAGCTCCCAGGTCCGAGCCATGTATCGAAACGGTTTCGACGTCAGCGCACCAACCGGGCAGACATCGATCATGTTGCCGGACAACTCGGAGTCGACGGTGGAACCAACAAACGCCATGATCTCGGCGTGTTCGCCGCGGCCCGCCATGCCGAGTTCCATTATCCCCGCAATTTCCTGACCGAAACGCACACAGCGCGTGCAGTGAATGCAGCGCGTCATTTCCGCCGCCGACACCAATGGACCAAGGTCCTTGTGCTCGACAACGCGCTTGTTCTCCTGAAATCTCGAACTCGAAGGTCCGTAGCCGACCGCCAGGTCCTGCAGCTGGCACTCGCCGCCCTGATCACAGATGGGGCAGTCGAGCGGATGGTTGATGAGCAGCAATTCCATCACGCCCTTCTGCGCGTCTACCGCCAGGTCCGAATGGGTCCAGACCTTCATCCCCTCGGTCGCTGGCGTGGCGCAGGCCGGCAACGGTTTCGGCGCCTTCTCAACCTGAACCAGACACATCCGGCAGTTCGCCGCGATCGACAGTTTCTTGTGATAACAGAAATGCGGAATATAGATGCCGAGTTTGCTGGCGGCATCCATCACAGTGCTGTGTTCAGCGATCTCGACCGGCTTACCGTCGATTTCCAGCGTGATCATCGATTCACCCTACCTGACATTTCTTGTTGCCAATGTGATACTCGAACTCGTGCCGGAAGTGCTTGATGAAACTTTTCACCGGGAGCGCCGCGGCGTCACCCAGAGCGCAGATAGTGCGCCCGGCAATGTTGTCAGCCACCGAGATGAGCCGCTCGAGGTCGTCCGGCGCGCCTTTACCGTGCTCGATGCGCTGAACCATGCGGTATAACCATCCGGTTCCCTCGCGGCACGGCGTGCATTGTCCGCAGGACTCTTCGAAATAGAAGTACGACAAGCGTTGCAGACAACGCACCATGCAGCGTGTTTCGTCCATCACAATCACAGCGCC